>NZ_JAIXHU010000028.1:0-41070 GCF_025671395.1 Paraclostridium sp. AKS73
TTTCAAATTTTGAACAATAGTATTTTTTTTTAGAATATATATTTTTTTATTGAAGAAAATAATATATAAGAAAAATTTTAGGAGGATTACAATGAAGAACACTACATCTAGATTAATATCAATTTTTATTGCTACTATTATGTTGCTAACAATAACATCTTCAACAATATATGGAGTTGATAAAACTTATAAAACTTCTTCAGCGCCACCTCAAATAAGTAAGGAACTAAAAGGGAAAGAAGAATTAATAAAATATTTTAACGAAATAAAAAGAATAAGAAATAATATGAATACGATAAGTATTAATGCCGAAACAGCTAAGCAAAAATCAGATACTATACAAAAACAAATCACATCATATTCATCAGAACTAAAGACAGTTTTAAACCTTTTAACTAGATTTAAAGTTATATATAAAGATTCACCATCTGATTTATTTGTGGCTAATCAAATTGAAATAATTGCATTTATACTAGATTCATCATTGCAGCAACAAGCGCTTCTAGTAAATAGGTTAGCTCAAGGAGAAGCTACTGACTTGTTTTTCTCTGAGTACTTAGTAAGTATATACTATTATTTAAATATAGCGGACGAAATGATTAGTTATCTTGAAAGATTTTATAGTATTAAATAAATAAAAAATCTAACTTTTTAAGTTAGATTTTTATTGATAATATCGATAGCTATGTTTTGATGTATCGATATTATCAATTTGTAGAAAATTAACATCTATTGTAATATGAATATGTAATATTTAAATAGATAAAGAGGTATGGCTATGGAATATAAAATTAATAAAGATCAAATGACGCCGAAAGAAAGAATGGAAGCTTTCTCTAAGGGAGAGCCAATGGATAGAATTTTATGTTCACCTTTTTTAGGTGAAAGTGTATCATCTATATTTGGGCATACAATATATGAATATAATCACTCAGTAGATGCACTTGTAGATGTAGCAGTAGGAAGCTATGAATTATTTAGACCAGATAGTATAGGTTTTGGGCCAGGATTACAAGGTATACCAGAGGCTATGGGAAGTGAAGTTACATTTCCAACACATAATACACCTTATATAAGTAAATCTGCTATAAATGATTATAGTGAAATAGGAAAATTAAAGCCTATAGATCCTTATAAAGATGGAAGAATAAGATATTTTTTAGAAGCTTTAAAAATAACTCAAGATAAATTAAGTTCAGTAGTTGGAGTTGGGACTTCTGTTGGAGGACCATTTACGACAGCTTCCTTTTTAAGAGGAACAGATAAATTCTTGAGAGATTTAACTAAAAACAAAGATCAAGCTCATGAATTATTAGAGCTTTCAACACAGAGTGTTATAAATTATATAGATGCAGCTTGTGACATTGGGCTTGCACCAAGCTTAGCAGAGCCAAATGCATCATGCACTATGATAAGCGAGAAAAACTTTGTAGAATTTGCAAAACCGTACTTAAAAAGATGTATGGATAGAATTATTGAAAGAACTGGAAGTGGAACAACTTTACATATATGTGGAAAAACTAAAAAAGTATGGGGACATATGGTAGATATCGGAATATCTAACTTAAGTTTAGATAATGTAGATGATATTGGAGAATTAAAAGAGGCTTATGGAGATAAGGTTTGCTTAATAGGTAATGTCGATCCTGTTGAAACTATAATGAGAGGTAGCATAGAGGATATATATAATGAAGCTAGAGAATGTATAAAAAAAGCTCATGATAGTAAATGTGGATTCATATTAAGTACAGGGTGTGATGTGCCAATAGGAACTGATCCTAAAAAAATTATAGCATTAATGGATGCTGCTAGAATATTTGGAGCATACCCAATTAATATAAAAAATTTATAGGGGGAATATAAACATGGAAAACTTAAAAGAATCTTTATTAAATAAATTAGCTTCATGCGTACTTGAAATGGAAGATGAAGAAGTCATAGATGTAGCGAATGAATATATAGAAAATGATTTTGATGCGTATGAAGGTATATCCAAAGGGCTAGCATCAGGTATGGAAGAGGCAGGAAAATTATATGAAGAAGAAGAGTATTATATACCTGAACTACTTTTATGTTCAGATGCAATGTATGAAGGGATTAATATATTAAAACCACGTTTACAAAAACATCAAACAGGAGAACATTACAGAGCTGTAGTAGGTGTTGTAGAAGGGGATACTCATGATATAGGAAAGAACTTATTTAAAATAATGTTAGAAACTTCAGGATTCGAAGTTTTTGATTTAGGAAGAGACGTTCCTCCTATAGATTTTATAAACAAAGCAAAAGAAATTAATGCTGATGTAGTAGGAATGTCTACTCTTATGACAACTACAATGGATAATATGCAGGTAGTAATAGACTTATTAAAAAAAGAGAATATGCGTGATGATGTAGTTGTTATGGTAGGCGGAGGACCTATATCACAAAGCTTTGCAGACCAAATTGGAGCAGATGGTTATGCTCATGAAGCTTCAAAGGCGGTAAAACTTGCAAAAGATTTAGTAGATAAAAAAAGAGCCACAGTCAAAGAGGTGGTATAAAATGAATCAAAAAGAACGACTGTTTAAAGTTTTAAAAAAAGAAAGTGTAGATAGACCCCCATGTATATGCCCTGGGGGGATGATGAATATGATAATTGAAGATGTCATGGATATAGAGGGAGTAAAATGGCCAGAAGCTCACTTAAACCCACAAATGATGGCAGATTTAACACAAGGTATGCATAAAAATAAAGCTTTTGAAAACTTTGGAGTTCCTTTTTGCATGACAGTAGAAGCTGAGGGCATGGGAGCTACTGTATATATGGGAACTAAAAATACAGAACCTAGAGTAACTGAATATCCGATTATATCTAGTGAGGAATATAAAAAATTAAAAAATATAAATGTTGATGAAGGTCGAGCAAAGGTAGTTATAGATGCTATTAAGATATTAAAAGAAAGAAATGAAGATGTTCCAATAATTGCAAATTTAACAGGACCAGTTAGTTTAGCATCATCATTACTAGAACCTATGATATTTTTTAAAGAAATAAGAAAAAAACCTGAAATGATTCATGAACTTATGAACTTAGTAACTGATAATCTTATAGTTTTCGGAAAAGCTCAGCTTGAAGCAGGTGCGGATATCTTAACAATATCAGACCCTAGTGGTACAGGTGAAATATTAGGTGCTAAAAACTTTAATGAATTTGCAGTTCCGTATTTAAATAGAATAATAGATGAATTAAAAGAATATGCAAATGGGGGAACTATAATACATATATGTGGAAGGTTAAAAAGCATATATAAAGAATTAAACTCACTACATAGTGATGCAATTAGTTTTGACTCAATAACTAGTGTTAAACAAGTTATTGAAAATGTATCGAATAAAGCTATTATGGGAAATGTAAGTACTTTTGCACTTGAAAATAGTGATACAGAAAGTTTAAAAACTATGTGTAACTCATGTTTAAAAAATGGAGTAGATATAATATCTCCAGCTTGTGGCATAGGAGTAAGAACTAAATTAGATAATATACAAGTTCTATTAGAATGTACAAAAAATTATAGCAGATAAAGAGGGATTTTATGAGTCTTTTATATGATGGGGACAAAAGTTATAAATTTGAAGTCGGGAGAAATCTTTTAGATATAATACAAAGTAATAACTTAGGTATGGAAAGTCCTTGTGGTGGAAAAGGGATATGTGGAAAGTGTAAAGTTAAAGTTTTAAGCGGAGATATTAATCCTTTAACTAATGAAGAATTAAAGTTTTTATCTAGAGATGAGATTGAGAATAAAGTAAGACTAAGCTGTTTAGTTTATCCTGAAGGGGATATATGCATAGAATTTTTAGATAAAAAAATATAAATCATAAGATATTATCAGATGGCTATATGCCAAACTTTGAAAAACAACCACTACTTAGAAAAGAAGTATATGATATAGAAAAACCTACGCTAGATAATAACATACCTTATGAAGAAATACTTGAAAAACAGTTTAAGTGCAATTTTAAAGATGATTACTATTTATTGAAAGACATTCCTAATATATTTGAATGCGAAAAATGTACAGGGGTGTATATAGATGAGAAATTAATAGGAATAGAAGAAAATGATACACAGGACAAACTATATTCAGTTGCTATAGATATTGGAACAACAACTGTAGTTTGTTCATTAATTGATATTAAAAATAAATGTGAAATAAGTTCTGAAAGTGAAATAAATCCACAAAAAGAATACGGTCTAGATGTTTTATCACGTATTCATTTTATTAAGAATAAAGAAAATGGATTAGAAATTTTACATAAATTAATTATAAATTGTATAAATGATTTAATAAAAAAATTATGTAATAAAAATTCTATAAATGTATCTAATATATATGAAGTTTCAATAGCTGCAAATACAACTATGATGCATGTATTATTAAATATTAACCCTATGTCTATAGGAAAATCTCCATATTCACCTACTTTTGTGAAAAGTAAAAATGTTAGGGCTAAAGACTTAGGTATAGAAATATCTAAGTTTGGAAGTGTGTATTTACTTCCAGGCGTATCTAGTTATATAGGGGCTGATATTGTAGCGGGTGTATGTGTTAGTAACTTAAAAGAGACAGATAAAAATGTATTATTTATAGATATAGGTACGAATGGAGAAATGGTCTTATCTAAAAAAGGTGAGTTAGTATCTTGTTCATGTGCAGCAGGACCTGCATTAGAGGGTATGAATATAAGCTGTGGAATGAGGGCTGGAGATGGGGCTATTGAAAATATCAAAATTGAAAATCAAATAAATATCAATACTATAGGAAATCAGAAACCTGTAGGAATATGTGGAAGCGGAATTGTTGATGCAATTAGTGAATTAGCAAGATTAAAACTTATAGGAAAGACAGGGCGTATAGTAAAAAAAGATGCTGCAAAAGATAATAAAAAAATAAGTCACTTAAGTGATTACATAGCAGATGAAAATAAAAAGAGACGATTTATAATATCTAAAGGTGATAAAGAAATATCTATAACTCAAGAAGATATAAGACAAGTGCAACTTGCAAAAGGAGCTATTTTATCAGGAATTTATGCATTAGCAGATCAAGTTAACATGGATATAAATGAGTTAGATAAAGTAATAATAGCTGGACAATTTGGGAAGCATCTAAGCATAGAAAGTTTAGTTGGGGTTGGTATAATACCAAAAGAGCTTAAAGATAAGATAATATATATAGGAAACTCCTCTAAAACAGGAGCTATTATGAGTTTATTATCTAAGAATATTAGAAAAAATATGGATTTTATAGCAAGTGATATAAATTATTTCGAATTATCTACAAAAGAAGGATATGAAAGATTATTTACAGACTGCTTAAAATTTTAAAAGGTGATTAAATGATAAAAATAGATATAGTCTCTGGATTCTTAGGTTCTGGAAAAACTACGCTTATAAAAAAATACTAAATGATAATAAGAATGAAAAAGTTGTAGTTTTAGAAAATGAGTTTGGACAAATAGGAATAGATGGAGAACTTATAAAAAAGATGGACTAGAAGTTATAGAACTTCAAAATGGATGTATATGCTGTAGTATAAAATTAAATTTTAAAAACACTATAGAGGAAATTATAGAAAAACTTAGTCCTGATAGAATAGTAATAGAGCCAACTGGAGTAGGTTTACTCAGTGAAATATTAGTAATGCTTAATGATAAAAAGCTTAAAAAATATTTAAAATTAAATTCTATAATTACTGTGGTAGATGGAGTTAATTATTTCGATTATATAGATAATTTTGGTGAATTTTATGAAGACCAAATAAAAAATGCTAAGACAATAACAATAAGTAAATCTCAACTTATAGATAATGAAAATTTAAATATGGTAATTAATTCATTGAAAAATATAAATGAAAACTCATACATAATTTATGAAGAATGGGATAGTGAAGAATTTTATAAAGTAATTAAAAATATTAATGAGTTAGCTAATTTTAGCGATGAAGATATAAAAAAATAAAACTAAAAGATAATAAGTAGAAAGCAATGAAAGAAATCTCATCTATAGCTTTAATGCCTATTAAAACATACTCTACAAAAGATATAGAAAAAATCTTTGAAACTTTAGAAACAGAGTCATTAGGTAAAATAATAAGATGTAAAGGTTTTGTAAATAGTGGAAATAGTCTATTGGAGTTCAATTATGTAAATGGTAAATATGACATTAAAAAAGTTGCTTAAAAATTTGTCCTAAACTTTGTATAATAGGAACAGAGTTAAAGTTTGAAGAATTAAAAAAGACTTTTATATAGGGGGAAATATGGAAAAATTAGATTTTAAATGTGATCAGATAGATAATGAAAATATACCACTAGAGATAATACAGGGTTCTAATTTAAGTTTTCCTAATTTACATAAGAATGCAAATGATATGGCATACATATCGAAAAGTTTAAAAGATTATAGAAAAGATAGTATTTGCAAGTTGCCATTTTGTACTACAGTAGAGGCTGAAGCTTTTGGTGCAAATATAAACTTAGGAGATGAAAAAAACTGTCCTAGGTCAAGAGATTATGCATTTTCTAGTTTAGAAGAATTATCTAAATTAGATAATATAGATTTTGACAATGGAAGGATAAAAGAAGTATTAGAATCAATAAGTATACTAAGTTCAAAAAATGAAATAGTAACTTTGAATGTTTGCGGACCTATGACAATTATATCTTTACTTGTAGACTTAAAGTATTTTTATAAAGGGGTTAGAAAGAACCTTGAGTGTATAGACAAGTTAATGAATATTATTGAGGATAATATAGTTAATTATATAGTTAAAGGATATGAAAAAGGAGCTAAGATAATATCCTATAGTGACCCAGTAGGAGATATAAATATTGTTGGCCCAAAAGTATATGAAGAAGTAGTTAGTAAAACAACTATCAATATATTAGAAAGAGCTTCGACATGTATTGGCGAAGGGGTAATACACATATGTGGAAAGACGTCTTCAGCGCTTTTTAATCTAAAGAAATGTAAATTTACAAAAGTTGAATATGAAAGTTGCTTAACTTACGGAGAAGCTATCTGCAATATTATAGAAAGTAAAAAAGTTAAAATTATAGGTAATAATTGTATGAAAAGAACTCAATATAATTTGAAAAATTCACAAATTTTTATAATCGATATTAATTAAAAAAGAAACTACCATTAAATTTTATTAAAATTTAATGGTAGTTTCTTTTTTAATTTTCATATGCTAATTTTGAAAAGCTTTGAGTAATTAACATATTAGTTAAAACTAGTTCTCGTAAGTTATATCTATCAATTTGCAGATTACCCATATTAATTAGTGACAAAACTATCATTACATACAAATATACACATATAATATTTTGATAAAAGAATTTGTTGAGGAGGGATTTTTATATATTGTAAAGCTATTTTAGAATATGATGAATGCATTATTAACATATATGAGAAAGTTGAAACTATATCAAAATTTTTAGGAAAAGACGAAAACATAAAAAAATATGTAAAATCAAAGTATAAAATAAGTAAAAAAATTCTATTGAATGTGTTAAATCTATATTAATAAGTATAGAAAAATCCAATAGGGATTGGAATGTAACCAATTTAGAAAAAGAAATTCAATATATATTAAATAAATGTGAAACTTTAAACATCCCAGTAATAATAGATTTAAAAGAAGTAGAAAGCTACATAGGAGAACTTAGTAGATTGAAGCAAAAATATAAGCATAATTTTTATTTGAAAAAAGCAGTTAAATTAAAAGAAGATGAAGAATACTCTAAATGTGAATTAAACATAAAAAAAGGTGTGAAAAAATTATATATAGATATAATAGACTCACAAGATATATGTATATACATATATAACCAGTATAATAATTTCTTGGGACCATTAGATTTTGATTCAATAGGAAATACCTTTGATTTAGAAAATACAAGCATAGACATAAGTTCTAAAAATGAAAAATCCTTAACTATAAAAATGACATCAAAAAAATCAATAAACGAAGGAACATGGAGTTTATATTTTAAAAAATTAAATGTAAAAGAAAAAAATTAGAAGTTTATGTTACAACAGGAACGAACTGTGAAATAAAAAATGTGTTACTAAAAGATGGTAATAAATCGTTAGTTATTGCCAAAAATTCAAATAATGTGAGACAGTTGCATCATAGTAAAGTTAATGAAGATATAGATTATGATAGATATATACCCTCCTTTTATATTCATTTTAATGAAGACATATATGAAGATCTAGATAAATTAAATGGAATGGTTAAACTTTATAAGATACATAAGAATTTTGGAATTATATATTTAGATAAAAATAATATAGATCAGAGTTCATATATTTATGGATTAAAATCAATAATTTCAATTGAGAGACATATAAAGATGACTCAATTAGCTAAAATTAACTTAAGTACAGAAAATGGGATAACTGCAACAGAGGAAATAGGAGCAAATTATTTTAAAACAAATCCTAATATAGATATAAGTGGTAGTAAAGTTTTAATTTGCATTGCAAATTCAGGGATTGATTACTTGCATCCTGATTTTATATATCCGGATGGAACTTCAAAGATTCGCTACTTATGGGATCAGACAAAAGATGAAAATCCTCCTGATGGATTTATTATAGGAACTGAATATACTAGAGAGGATTTAAACAAGGCAATACAAGAAAATAATAAAAATCTGTCTATAGACGAGGAAGGCATAGGAACGGCATTAAGTGGAATATGTAGTGGATTAGGACGTGTAGATAATGAATACTCAGGAGTTGCAGAAAGTAGTGAGCTAATAGTAGTTAAACTAAAAAATAATGATTTATCAATAATTCCATGCTAAGTGCGGCATTAGAATATGCATATGAAAAAGCAAAAAAGAAAATTTGCCATTGATTAACAATATAACATTAGGAAGTAATCAGTCTGTGTCTAGTGGAATAAGTACTATTGAGAACGATAAATTTTTTGAATATGGATTTTGTAATATTGTAGCTGCAGGAAATGAAGGAAAAGGAGATCACCATGCAACAGGATTGATAAATTTTGAGGGGGAAGTAAAAGATATAAAAATTGAAGTACATGAAGATGAGGAAGAGATTGAAGTAGATTTATGGATGAATAAACCAGATAAATTAAACGTAATAATAGTATCTCCAACTGGAGAAGAAAGTAAACTGTCATATGTATCAAACTACAGTATAATGGAAGGATTATTTGACCTAGAGAGAACTATGTATAGAATTTACACAATATATCCTTTACCATATGGAGGACAGCAACAAACGGCAATTAAACTAACAAATGTAAAAAAAGGAATTTGGACAATTAGATTAATTGGTCAGTATATAACAAATGGAATTTATAATTTATACCTTCCAAATAATGGTTTAACCAAGTCTGTTGTTAAGTTTAGTTTAAATAACCCTAAATACACAATAAGTTTTCCAGGAGGGTATAGAGACATGATAACGGTAGGAACATATGATAGTGTAAATAAAAGTATTTGGTCTGAATCTTCAAGAGGACCTGTAATAGGAGTTATAGGGAAAATGATTAAGCCGGATATAGTAGCTCCAGGGGTTAATATAATAGCTGCATATCCTGGGGAAAAGTATTGTACTATTACAGGGAGTTCTGTATCAGCATCGTATGTAGCCGGAGGAGTTGCATTAGTTATGCAATATACATTTTCAGACAGGTATTACAAAAGTAAAGCGGTCGTTCAAAAGATAAGAACATTTTTAAGAGGTGGAGCAAAGAGAAGTGATCAATTAGTATACCCAAATGAAATTTATGGTTATGGAATTTTAGATATAAAAGGTGCATTTGATCAATTAAAATAATTTTTTGGAAGGATATTAATTATGAAATCATATATTATTACTTATAATGGAGAAATATATGAACTCAAAGATGAGTTAGAAAAGTATAATATTAACCAGTATGCTATTTTGAATGAAAAGCTGGTCACTATATATGTAGAAGAATCTTTTGATGAGCGAATTTTAAATAAACTTGAGTTTGCATATGATTGGATGTTATCTATTCCTGTAAGTTCCCTTATAGAAATTGGTGATAATAATTATAATAAGGGTTCAAGAGTAAGAGAAGTAGCAGATATAGATTATATAGACCGAAATCCATACATATGTACATTTGGTGATGGTAATGTAATTGCTATTATTGACTCTGGAATAGATTATTTACATCCTGACTTTATCAATGAAGATGGAAGTAGCAAAATTATAGCTATATGGGATCAAGAAAGTGACAAAGGTAATTCACCAGAAAACTTAAACTTTGGAAGCGAATTTAGTAGGGAGGAAATAAATGAATATATAAAAATTAATAGCTACGAGTTGACTAAGGACGTACAAGGAACAGGAACTATAGCTGCAGGAATAGCATGTGGAAATGGAAGGTTAAACTCACTATATAAAGGAATAGCACCAAAAAGTGAATTACTTATTGTAAAATTAAGAGCTATTAAAGATGTATATAAAAAGGGAACAATAGGATATGAGCTAAGTGATTTTTTAGCAGGAATTAGTTATGTAGTAAGCTTTATAAAAAAATATAATAAAAATTTCATATTTAATTTAACTTTAGCAGAGAGAAGTGAATCAATTATTTTAACTAATTTTTTAGATACTTTTAGTGAACTTAAAAGAGCTGGAAATATAGTAGTTAGTGGAATGGGAAATGAAGGTAATACAGATATTCATTGTAGTGGGAAATTTACTAGCATGGATGAAATAGAAGATGTAATTATACAAATAGGAAATCAGGAAAATTTAGATATTTCAATAAGCTGTATTGGCCCAGATAAAATTTCAGCAACTCTAATATCACCATCTGGAGAATATAGTTATCCTATTCAATATTCTCCAGATGGAAATATGTATAATGGGACATTTAACATTGAAAATACTAAATATTCATTTCGGTATATATATCCATGGATAAAATCAGGAACAGCAGAAATTTTAATTAAATTAAAAAATGTAAAACCTGGAATGTGGACACTTAGATTACAGCCTGAATTTATTATAACTGGAGAGTATGATGTTTACTTGCCTAATAAAAATTTAATAGATAAAGATACTAGATTTGTAAATTCAAATTATTTTTCTACTACTAATATTTTTGCTGCTACAGAGAATAGCATATCTATAGGGGGATTTAATAATGAAATTGATAGTATGTGGCTAGGATCATCAATAGGAACATTAAATCAAGTACCATTAAAACCTGATATAGTTGCTCCATGTATAAATATAGTAGGACCTTATAAAGATAGGTCCTACGCAAAAGCTAGTGGAACTGGAGTAAGTAGTTCTATTGTAACTGGAGTTGTATCTATACTAGTAGATTTTTTGGTATCTCAAAGTAATTTGAATCAAAGACTAATATACACCGATATAATAAAGACATATTTAATGATAGGAGCTGATAGATTTATATATAAGTATCCTAATATAAGAATGGGTTATGGAGTTTTAAACTTAAGAAACACTATACAGCAAATATCTCAAAATTTAAGATAAAAGAAAGGATAATATGGAAATAAAAAGAAAGATATCAAAACTTAAAACAAATTAGCATTATAACATTAATTTTTTTTATAGTTATTATGAGTTGGATAATGTATTTAATGAATAATAAAAAATATAGAAAAATTGATGGTGATTCTAATATTATAGATAAAATTAACGAAATGACATTAGATGAAAAAATTGGGCAAATGGTATTGAGTGGATTCGATGGAACTGACTTTAATGATGAATTAAATACATTAATAAATGATTTAAAAGTAGGTGGGATAATACTTTTCTCAAGGAATATAGAGAACTCTAAACAATTAAAAAAATTAAATTTAGATATTGAAGAAGCAAATAAAAATATACCTCTATTCATCTCAATTGATGAAGAAGGAGGGAGAGTAAATAGATTATCTAAAAATATAAAAAAAATTTGAAAGTGCTAAATCAATTGGAGATAAGGGAGATGCAAAGCATGCATATGAAAATGGAAAAGAGATAGGAAAAACTCTAAAGGAGCATAAAATAAATATGAATTTTGCACCCGTATTAGATATCTATAGTAATTCTAAAAATACGGTTATAGGAGATAGAGCGTTTGGGGATAATGAAAAAATTGTAGAAACTATGGGAATAGCTACAATGAAAGGGTTAAAAGACGAGAATGTAATACCTGTAATAAAGCATTTCCCAGGACATGGAGACACTGAAGTAGATTCACATATAGGATTACCTATAGTTAAGAAAAATATAAATCAATTATATGAGTTTGAGTTTGTACCTTTTATAAAGGCCATAAAAAGTGGAGCTGATGTAGTAATGGTTTCTCATATATTAATGAAGCAAATTGATGATAAAAATCCAGCCACTTTATCTCATAATTTAATAACTGGTATATTGAGAAATGATATGGAATTTTCGAATGTTATAATTACAGATGATATGTTTATGAAAGCTATAACTAATCAGTTATCAGTTGAAGAAGCAAGTGCAAAGTCTATAAAAGCGGGAAGCGATATAATTTTAATAGGAAGTGATGTAAATAAAACTAAGTTAGTTATAGAAAAATAAAATTAGCTGTGGAAAGAAATGAAATTTCGGAAAAAAGAATAAATGAAAGTATATATAGAATTTTGAAATTAAAAGAAAAATTGTAAAATAATAAAAATAGCCTCATTTTAATTTTAAATGAGGCTATTTTTTATTAATTTATAACACTTATTTTAGTTATTGGATATATAGTTATGTTAGAATCATTATTATTTACAATTGCTATCCCTTTTCCAACATAATCAACAGTTCCATTAATTTGTTCATATGATTTTGATAGGTGGTCAATACTGATTAATTCAAAACCTGATAAAACATTTGAAACCTCTTTATTAAAAGTAAGGTCTTCTACAACATAATGTTTATTTTTTTTAACATCTATTTTATCAACAGCAGTATTGTATTTAACATCAGTAATATTGGATATGTCAGTTTTATCTATCTTATTTAAACTACTTATTGATTCAAAACCTTCTTTACAAACAGCTTTAGTGCTTTCTGGAGAATTAGTTATATTTTTAATTAGTTGTTTTTTATTTTTATTGAGGAGTTAAGAGAAGCTATATTCTTTTCATTATATTCAGTTATTTTTGTATTATAGTTTACATCTATATCTTTTATAACAGGTGTATAATTTTTAGATATACTAGAAATTGAACTATTTAATTGAGAATCTACATTTATATTTCCCAGTAAGTTACTAACATTCTCATCTATTACTGTTAATTTTTTTAGATTTATCTTTAGAGGTTCAAAGGTTCCATCATCTAACACGACTCCTATATATCTTTCTCCTGTAGGATCAATCATAAGCGGTTTTCCATCTAATTCAGATTTATTTACACCTTTATTGATAGGAGCGAAATCTAAAACTTCTATAGTATTAGATTTAATTATTTGAGTACTTTCATCTATATTAGACAGTGTGTTTTTTAGGGTAAATACATCAATATCAGATAAACAATCAATAGTGGATTTATTTACTTTATCTACAGCAGAAGTAGAACTAGGGTTTATAGAGACTTTATAATTTGATATATCTAAATCTGTTAAGACATCTATGGAATCAGTATATATAGGTTTTGAAACTTCTATTTCGTTTGATTTATCTGTAAGGACTAATTTTTTTTCAGTTTCAATATTTGAAACTACACTAGAATTTAACTTTTCAATATGGCTTACTACATCTATATTATTTACATCTATATTAAAATCATTTAGTGTATTTTCTTTTGTTATATCTAAATATGTAGATTCATTTAAAACGTTATCATGAATTTCTTTTGTATCTAAAGTATGACTAGTCTTTAAAGGAGTATTAAAACTTACTGTTTTTATATTTTCTATATTTTCATTTATGTAGTCTTGTATATTAGAATAGCCATTAAATTGATTAAAACTATTAATTTCGTTTGAATTAGAGAATGAATTAAAGTTATAAGATATATTGTCAAAAGCAACTAAATTTTCTAGTTTTTTTAGTAATAAAGACTTAAATTTACTAGAAGGTATATTTTGTGTAAGAACTCTAACTTTAGTTATATTACTTAAGTTTATAGCTGTATTTTTATAAATAATTACATCATTATTTATTAAAATTGTATTATCTTTAGAATTTGATATTAACATGTCAATAATTGAGCCGTCATCAGTTGTAATAGAAATAGGTACAGAGAAATATTTTTCATCACCAACTATGTATGACAAATCCTCAATTAAAATAATTGTATCTATAAGAGTTTGTATGGCAGTTTTTTGATCACACATAAAAAGCCTCCTCAAAAATAAATAGTATATATTATTTTTATGTCCATTAAAATAAATTTATTACAAACTCTAGTAAAGACCTAATCATAGGTCTTTACTAATGTTGTATTGAGTTTATTTTTTGCACCATTCTTCATAAAACTCATGTGAATAATGATGGCAGTCATCTTTGCACTCTAGCCCATTAAATGCAGTGTAAACAACTAGTTCGTCTTTTATAGTTACATAGAATTTTTCTTTTATAGAAAGACAGTCAAATACATTAGCTGTAAATGTATTACTAGTTGAAGTATACGTAGATGTAGGTATTACACATTTAGGAAGTATTTCAAGTTGGAAATCTGCTTTAACATCAATAGGGTCTGTAACTTGAGGAAGACAAATATTATTATATAATGTTATATCTCCAAATGAATCAACTTCACCAGTTAAAGGAGCTGCAGGATATGTTGCTACAAATGGTATACATCCTATTTTACCTTGTAAAACATATTGGAAATTAACTACTCCAACTTGTATAGGTCCTTGAGCTAGGTTAACATTTCTACCTTCTTCACAACATATAAAATTAGGAGTCAATTGACCTGTATAACTAGAATATAAATTTAATGTTGTAGAACAACTTAATGGAGTTGCTGTAAGTGTAGTAGCGTTTGAATCTATTATTATTGGTAATAAATTTTCAGCTAGTTCAGGATCAGTATTTGTAAATCCTAGGCAATCGTATTTAACTGAAATTTTTTCTATACATACTTTATCACCATTTGTATAAGGGCATGGTCCTTGAGAAACAACACTAAATGTTAAACCAGAAGCAACTCTTTCTTGCTTTTTATTTATACATTTAAAGTCATATATTCTTTCGCCTAGTATAGGTATACAAGTTGCTCTACGTATATCAGGGCACTTAAATTCTAAAGGATCACAACACTTCATACATTCATTTGGTTGTGGTTTTGGTGGTTTTGTACAACAACAATCGTTTTCTGGACCGTGTGGGTGATTACATTCTGTACATACTTCATGATTAGTTTTATTTTCACTCATGTTATATATTCTCTCCTATGCATAATATATTTAAAGAGAAGTTTTCTCTTTAATTAAATATATGAGATATGAATATACTATGTTACTTTATTTTAAAGAAAATTTGTCTAAAATATGAATAAAATAAAAGATTTATAATAGATATAAATAAATGGGAGAATAAAACTATCTATTAAAAAGGGGATGAAACTATGCTTTTTAATGATACTGATATACTAATAAAAAAATCAAATCAAGATTTAAACATACTTAATTTAGGTAGTGGTATAACATATCATGTTATAAAAAATGGTTCAAATGAATTATGTAGTCAAGATGTCATTAAAGGAGAATTTTCATTTATAGATACTTATGCTGATATAGATAAAAATGATAATATATATGGAATTTTAAGTGATAGAAACGGTAAGCTATTAGAACTGAAAATAGGAGAAGATATACAATTTAGCACGGTACTTAAATATGATTATAAAAATTTTTATATTAAGTTTCCTTATATAAAAATTATTTCAAATAAAAACATATAATTTATTATTCTATAAATAAAAAAATCCATTAATGTGTACTTTAATACATATATACATAGATGGAGATAAAACTATAAAATCTAAGGTAGATTATATACCTTATAATATAATGAGTAATTTTGAAGTTGTATGGAAAGATGATAGCCCTATTTTATTTTATTTTAAATCTATAGATGGGTGTGAAGAACTATTTACTACAACATTTGACAGTGAAAAAGTTTTATGGTCAAATCCTTTAAAGTTAACAGATTCTAAAGAACTTAAAATATATTTATCTGTATTAAAGGATAGAAATAATAATTGTCATATAGTTTTTTCAGAAAATAGTGGAGGCAAATATTTTTGTAAATACATAAAATTAAATTTAAATGAAAATAGTTTTAATAAAATAAGAGTAGAAACTATAAAGACAAGAACTATGTGCTTATTTCCTCATTTAATTAATTATAAAAATGATTTATACATACAATGGGGAGAATATAACTATGTTTATACATGTAAATCAAATGACTTAGGAGAGGTTTGGGATATAGAAAATATTTATGAAAAGAAATCAGATAAATCTCTAAGAAGATATATATTTAAATCAAACTATGAAAAAGATAAATTATGTAAGTGCAATACTATTTTTACAAATTTAGACAACATAAAAAGTAATAATTTTGAAATAGATTACATTATATAAGATATTAAAATTAGATAAAATATAAAAAAATGTAAAAAAAAGTAATTATTTGTATAAAACTAAATTTTCCAAAAACATACAGAAATCTTTACTATTATGCAAAAACATAATATAGTATAAATTAAGAATGAAAACGTTAGTTACTGAAGTAACTAAAACATTATAGGGGGACAAAATATGTTTTTACAAAGAAATTTTAGATTACATCATAATCCACATGTAAATGGATGTTGTGGGACTTGTGGGTCTGATGAACACGAACATGCTCATGAACATACTCACAATCACTTACACGATCATGAACATGTAAATGGATTAGGGCATGATCATAACCATGAAGATGGATTTACAGGGGTTCATTCACATGATCATAATCATACACATGAGCATGGGCATGACCATAATGGGGAACATGAGCATAGACACGAGTAAAAATTAGATATTATGAAATAGAAGCCATGAAGGTTTTACTTAAGAAAAAGGTCTGTTTTTGTACCTTTATTTAAGTGACTTCATGGCTTTAATATTTTTTAGGGATAATTTACTAAACATATGAAAAATGGGGGAAATTAAAATGATAAAAAGTAAAAGTTTAAAAAAGTTTATAGCATTAATGGCTATAGCAGGGTTAACACTTAGCGTTGTAGGCTGTTCATCAAACAACAATAAAGAATCTAAATCATCAGATACAAAAGTCGAATCAAGTAATTTTAAAACAGTAGAGTATGTTTATTCAGATGGAGCTAAAGATTATAATGTAAAAGTTGATGCACCAAAACAAAAAGCAGTTACATTGTCTCAATTCATGACAGAAATGTTATTAGCACTTGATTTAGGGGATAGAATGGTTGGAACGGCTCTTTTAGATAACCCAATACTTCCACAATTTGAAGCTGCGTATAAAAAAATACCTGAGCTTAAAGTGGGAGAAGGTCACTCTATATCAAAAGAATCTTTTGTAGCTACTGGGGCAGATTTTGTTAGTGGATGGGATTCTTCTATTAATGAGCAAACGACAGGATCTCCTCAAGAACTTATAGATAAAGGGGTAGCTCCTTTTATGGCATCAGCATATAAGCCAGATGCAACAATAAACAATGTATATGATGACTTTAACTTACTTGGAAAAATATTTGGAGTAGAAGATAAAGCTACTGAAGTTGTAAATAAAATGAAAAGTGATATAAAAGTTGTAGAGGATAAAGTTGGAAATGTCAAGGAAGAAGATAGAGTTAAAATGATGGTTTATGACTCTGGAGAAAAAGATGCAATGGTAGTTGGATCAGGACTTGCGAATAACTTAATAGAAATAGCTGGAGGAAATAATGTATTTGGAAAGGATGCTAAAAAGCCTTATATAAATGTTTCTTGGGAAAGTATAGTACAAAAAAATCCAGAAGTAATACTAGTAACAGATTTCTTAGCTGGACAACCTGTTCAAGAAAAAATTGATTATTTAAAATCAAATCCAGCACTTAAAGATGTACCTGCTATAAAAAATAATAAAATATATGTAGTTAAGTTAGCTGACTTATCTCCAGGTGTTAGAAATCCAATGGTAATAGAAGAAATGCACGGATACTTCTATGGAGATAAAAAATAATGCAAGTTTCGGTTGAAAATAAAAGAAGCCTTTCTAAAAAGAAAGGTTTCTTATTTTGGGTTATAGCTTTAACTATAATATTAGCAGGTACAATAGTTGGGGCAATAGCAGTTGGAAGTACTTATATAGAACCTGGTGAGGTATACAAAGTATTACTTAATAGAGTGACAAATGGAACATTATTTAGCGGTGTAGGCGAAGTTATGACTCAAAATATAATATGGGAAATAAGATTTCCTAGAGTGATTTTAGGCGCAATATGTGGAGCAGGGCTTGCAATATGTGGGGTTTTAATGCAGTGTGTAACAAAAAATCCAATAGCAGAGCCTTATATACTTGGAATATCTTCAGGAGCTTCTTGTGGAGCAGTTTTTGTTATAGTTTTAGGTGGAGTATCAAGTGTAGGAATAAATAGTATAACTAGTGGGGCGTTTGTAGGGTCATTATTATCTGGAGTACTAGTTTTTGCAATAGGAACTCAAATGGGTAAAACTACGTCAACTACGAGGCTTGTACTTACAGGTATGGCTATTTCTACTATATTTTCAGCATTAACAAACTTACTTATATATTCAGCTAAAAACTCAAATCAGGCTAAAAATGCATTGTTTTGGACTGTAGGTAGTTTAGGTGGAGCTAAATGGGATGTATTGTTAATTCCATTTTTAGTATTAATAGTTGTTATGATTGTAGCATTTACAATGTCAAAATCTTTAGATATCCTTCTTTTAGGAGATGATAGTGCGATAATACTTGGAATAAATGTAAAATTAATAAAATCAATAATACTAATATTGGCAACACTTTTAACATCTACTCTGGTTGCAATAACTGGGGCTATAGGATTTATAGGATTAGTAGTTCCTCATATATGTAGAACTATAGCTGGAAGTGATCATAAAAAACTTATAGTTTTATCTGCACTTATAGGATCTATATTTTTAATTGCATCGGACGTTTTAGCTAGAGGACTTTTCCCTCCAGTAGAAATACCAATAGGTATAATAACATCCTTAATAGGTGGACCATTCTTCTTATATCTGATTTCTAAGAAAAATTATACATTTGGAGGAAGAGACTAATGTTTAAATTACAAGTTAAAAATTTGGAATTTAGTATAGATAAAAAAGAAATTTTAAAAGATATATCATTTGAAATACCTAAAGGATCGTTTGTTGGAATTATTGGACCAAATGGATCAGGAAAATCTACTATATTAAAAAACATATATAGACTGTACAAGCCAGATAGAGGGCAGATACTACTTGATAATAAAAATTTACTTAATATGAAAGATAAAGACTGTGCAAAAGAAGTAGCAGTTTTAGCTCAAGAAAGTAACTCTCAATTCGATTTCACTGTAGAGCAAATTGTAAAAATGGGAAGGTACCCATACAAATCTGTATTTGAAGATTATTCAAAGAAAGATTTAGATATGGTTACTGATATGTTAAAACGAGTAGGGCTTGAAGATTATGTTGGAAGAAGTTTTTCAAAGCTTTCTGGAGGAGAGAAACAAAGAACTTTAATTGCAAGAGCATTAGTTCAAGATACTGAATTTTTGATTTTAGATGAGCCTACAAATCATTTGGATATAGGCTATCAAATACAGTTAATGGATTTAGTAAAAAGCTTAAATATAACTACTTTATCGGCTATACATGATATGAATATGGCTTCTATGTATTGTGATTATCTAATTGTTATGAAAGATGGAAAAATAAAAAACTGTGGAAGCGTTAAAGAAGTTATAACTGAGGAAATGTTAAAGGAAATTTTTGGTGTAAATGCATATGTAGGTGTAAATCCTATGAATAATAAATTGCAGGTATCATTTATGCATAGTCACTCACACATAAACGGAATTGGACATGATCACATACATGAAGATGGATTTACAGGAGAGCATGAACACTTCCATAAGCATGCAGCATATCAAGGATAAAATAAACTCTAATTTAGAGTTTATTTTTTTATTTATATACACAATTTAATCAATGAGATGTACTATATATATTATGTTATATATATAACATGGAATTTCCGTGAAAATGGTTGCAAAAGATGATTAATAGTATATAGTATAACATATAAGAAATAAAAAATATCAATAATATATACTATATATTGGTGGAGGTAGTGTTAATGTGTACTTTAATAGCTTATGGGAGTAATAATGGAATAACTAAAAACTTAGCAATGTCTTTATCAGAAAAATTAGACTCAGAAGTAGATGTAAGAAATACAAAATATAATTCATCTTTTTACTTAGATAAATATGAGAATGTGTTAATAGGAATAAACCTAGAAGATGGAGAAATTTCAACTGAAATTCAAAGATTTATAGAAAATAACATAGAAGAGTTTAAATTTAAGAAATTAGGATTTTTCACAGTAAATAAAGATGAAAAACAAATAAATTATATCGATAATAATCTACCAAAAGAATTTACAGGACTTATAAATTTTGAAGAACATTTTAAAAAAGAAGATGAAGAAAAAATTTATAATTTTGTAGATGTTTTAAATAATAATTTAGCATTAGCTTATAATTAATAAAATAGCCCATTGTAATATTAACAAATATATATTTAACAAATCACTAGTTATATGGAAACATATAGTCTATATTTATTTTAAGGGTAATATATATTATAATAAAATTGAGTTAAATTATATTTTTAAGGAGAAAATAAATGGGAAGATTATTAGAACTAAATATGGAGTCCGATGCATTAGAGCTTGCAAGAAATTTTTGTAGGGATAATGATTTAATGCTTTTAAGCAATAACATAGAAGACGATAGCTTACTTGTAATGGATAGAAGCTGTAATACAAAAAGGATATATATAAAGAATGATGAGTGGTCATTAACAAAATAAAAAATAGGAGTGTATACTCCTATTTTTTATTTTGTTATTAAATCTATAAATTCACTTGCTATAGATGAAATTGGAGAATCAATAAGTTTAATCCAACCAAGTGTAATTTCTGGTAAGACATCAATATTGACATAACGACCTTTGTGAGAGCTATCAAAATACAATTTTGTATAACTATTTTCTAATTTTAGTATTATAGTTGCAGCATTTACAGATTCCATTGTATAAATTAAGGCTCCATAGTCAGATACAAGTATATTATTTTTAAAAGATAATTTATTTTTATAAAAATCATTTGAATACAAAGCATTATAGTCATCATGATTACATGTAACTAATGGGTATTCAAATAGATCTTCAATTACTAAATTTTCTTTATTAAATAGAGGGTGGCTATCTAATATATAACCATGTAATTTACCAGAAGTTAGAGGATTAAATTCAATATTTTTAGATTTAAAAAGTTTATTCCATAAATCCATGTGTTCATTTGATATAGATATTATCCCAATATCTGATTGTTTTCTTACAACATCATCTAAAACTTCAAAGTAGTGAGAATGCTTAATTTTAAAATTAGTAATATTGCTATTATAATTTGAATGAAGAGCTAAAAAATTATCCATTATGTAAGAAAATGATTGAGTAGATAAAGAAAAATTAATAGGAGTTAATGAATTAGAATTTGATCCTATTGAATTGATATTTTCTACGTCTCTACAAATTGACTCAGCGTATTCTAAAAATTGAGCACCCTTATTTGTAACAGAAACACCTCTAGGAAGTCTTTGAAAAATTTTAAATCCAATATCATCCTCTAAATTCTTTATAGATGAGCTTAAATTAGGCTGAGTTAGAAGTAAATTTTTAGCTGCTTTAGATATAGATCCACATCTTGCAATTTCAAGAGCGTATACAATTTGTTCAAGTTTCATATTAATCCTCCAATCGTAAGTATAAATATTATTTATATATAGGTATAAATATTTTAGATTTTTTCAAAATAATAATTAGTAGTAATATTAAATTATACATTAAGTGAAGAATACATCAAATTTATTTTAAAATATTTATTGATATTGGAGGTAATTAAAATGTTAAGATATAAAGAAAATATAAGTGAATACATAATTAAATGTAGAAGAGATTTACACCAAATACCAGAGATTGGGTTGAATTTACCAAAAACATTAGAGTACGTAAAAAAGAATTGAAAAATATGGGTATAGATTATAAAGAGTTTAAAACATGTACAGGACTTTCAGGATTGATAGGTAAAAAAACAAATAAAAAGGTTATAGCATTAAGAGCTGATATGGATGCTTTACCTATAACGGAGGAAACAAAAGTAGATTTTAAGTCAACAAATGGAAATATGCATGCATGCGGACATGATGCACATACTGCAATGCTTTTAGGTGCAGCAAAAATATTAAAAGAAAATGAAGATAAATTAAATGGGCAAGTTAAACTTATTTTTCAACCAGGAGAGGAATATGGAGGAGGAGCAAAAGTAATGATGGATGAAGGCGTTTTAGAAAATCCAAAAGTAGATGCTATTATAGCCCAGCATGTTATGAGCATACCATATTTTAAACCTGGACAGATTGTAACAAAAAAAGGAGGAATGATGGCATCATCAGACCGATTTAAAATAAAGGTTGTTGGAAAAGGTGCACATGCATCAACTCCAGAATTTTCAAAAGATCCGATATTTATGACAAATCAAATTATAAATATGATACAAGGAATACTGACAAGAGAAAATGATGTTCAAAACCCTATTGTAATAAGTATATCCAATATAAAAAGCGAACAACCATCAACTCCAGCATATAATATAATACCTAATTATGTTGAGATTTTAGGCACAGTAAGATGCTTAGAAAATGATTCTAGAGATTTTGTAAATAAAAGATTAGAAGAAATTGTATCTGGGGTAACAAAGACTATGGGTGGAAACTATGAGTATGAATATGAATATGGATATCCAGCACTTAATAATAATAATGATATGGTTGATTACTTATCAGGTATTTGCAAAAATATATGGGGTGAAAACTCAATTATGCTTTTACCTAAAGGAGCTATGGGTAGCGAGGATGCATCTTATTACTTTGAAAAAATACCTGGAGTATACTATGGATTAAACACAATAATAGAGGGTGAGGAGATTTATCCTCTTCATAATCCAAAAGTAAAACTTAATGAAGACGTATTTGAAAAGGGATGTAGGCTTTTAGTAGAAGGAGCAATAAATTTTTTAAATAATTAGTAACATAATTAGCTTAATTTGAATATAAATTAATATTGACAGCAAGATATTTAATTGATAGAATTAAAATTAATTTTAACATGTTAAATGGAGTTATCAGGCACGTATTATTATGTGCTGGGTTTCTTAGGAAGCAGTGGATATATAAATCCATGGGATAGTTTAAAAACTTTTCCATGGATTTTTTTGCGCTTTAGGAATTAACAGACCGAAAAATTGTATATTAAACAGGTATAGGAATTTATAAGTTTGGTTTTAAGCGCAAAAAGTTTTTGAGCAACGGACAAAGTCGTTTTAGTAACGGGACACGAGTTTGCCGAGTGGACGTTGACGATATGAAATTTGAGTGACATGAAGTGGTTCGCAGACGTAGTCGCTCAAGCAAAGCTAATTTTTATTTTTAAAATTAAGGAGGCTAATTATGATATCTGATAATTATAAAAAAGTAAAACAAGTTTTATGGATAATATTATTTGCAAACATAGGTGTTGCAATATTAAAAATAGCAATTGGTAGTATTATAAAAAGTGCAAGTATGACTGCTGATGGATTTCACTCAATATCTGATGGAACATCAAACATTGTAGGCTTAATAGGAATATCTATTGCATCTAAGCCCAAAGATAAAGAACACCCGTATGGACATAAGAAATTTGAAGTTATATCAGGTCTTTTTATAGGTGCAATGCTTTTATTTATAGGTGGGAAAATTATATTTGAAGGTATTTTGAAATTTCAAAATCCAGTTGAACCAACAATAACAATTGGAAGTTTATTTGTGTTAATATTAACTCTTATAATAAATATATTTGTATGTACTTATGAATATAGAATAGGTAAAGAACTAAATAGTTATATACTAATATCAGACTCACTTCATACTAAAAGCGATATATTTGTTTCTATAGGGGTTTTATTAACTTTAGTTGGGGTTAGATTAGGATTACCAGCTATAATTGATCCTATTGCATCTTTAGTTGTTGCAGGGTTTATACTTCATGCTTCATATGAAATTTTTAAATCTACTATAGATGTTTTAGTTGATAAAGCAATAGTTGATGAAGAGGCTATAAAAGAGATACTAAAAAGCTTTAATGAAATAAAAGATGTTCATAACATTAGAAGTAGAGGTAGTGAAAATGATGTGCATATTGATATGCATATAATGGTTGAACCTAATATAACTGTTGAAAAATCTCATAAATTAAATCATGATATTGAAGAATCTATAAGAAAGAATATAAATAAAAGTGCTCAAGTCATAATTCATATAGAACCATTTTATAATAAGAAAACCACTGATATATAAAACTTGACTATGGGTGGTACTTTAAGATATAATCCATAAATCATATACTGTTTATATAAGTAATGACGTAAAAGATAATAATTAGGAGTGAGATAGATGAAAATAGCAGTTATAATGGGTGGTATATCTTCGGAAAGAGAAGTATCACTAAGATCAGGCGAAGAGGTTTTTAACAATATAGATAGAGATAAACATGAAGCAGTAAAGATTGTATTAAATGATAAAAAAGATATATTCACTAAGGTAACAGATGATATAGATTTTGCATTTTTAGCTCTTCATGGTAAATTTGGAGAAGATGGATGTGTCCAATCTATTTTAGAAGCTATGGATATTCCATACTCAGGATGTAATCCATTAACTAGTGCTTTATGCATGGATAAAAATATGACTAAAAAAATATTAAGAGATTCTAATTTACCAACAGCACCTTGGACAGTAGTTAGAAAAATAGAAGATATAAATTATGAAGAAATAGAAAAAATAGGATATCCAGTATTTATAAAGCCAAATAGTGGAGGGTCAAGTGTAGCAACATTTTTAATAAAGTCTAAAGAAGAAGTATTAAATGCAGTACAAAAAGGATTAGAAGTTGATGATTGTGTAATGATAGAAAAATATATAAAAGGTGGAGAGTACACATCATTTATATTAAATGGAGAAGTATTCCCTACTATATCAATAAAATCAAATTCAGAGTTTTTCGATTTTGAGTCAAAATATAGTTCAAACGGGGCTACAGAAGAAGTAGTTTATTTAGAAAAAGAATTACAAGAAAAAGTAAATGAAATATCTAAAGGATGTTGGGAAGCTTTTAACTGTAAAGCTTATGTTAGAGTAGATGTAATAATAAGCGATGGTGTGCCATATGTATTAGAATTAAATACATTACCAGGAATGACCCAAACTAGTTTAATTCCAAGAAGCGCGAAGGCTAATGGAATAGGATTTAGTGAGTTGATAAATAAAATAATACAGTACTCTTTAAATTAAAAATATAAAAAATAAGCTAATTCAAAATAAAGATTAATCTATAAGTTGAGTTAGCTTATTTTAGTTGAGTTATTTAATTAATTTGCTTTAGCTTTTTGACTTTCAAAGAATTTATCGGATTCTTCTTTTACTTCTTTTCGAAGTTTTATTACGCCTATCATATTTGTAGCTATAACGCAGGCTAGGGCAGAATCTAATAACACTACTACATTACCTAACTTACATAATGCGCCTATAATTATAAAACATAAATAAATCAGTCTAACTAACTTAGATGTTTTTAAACCAAATAAATATTCAGCTTGCTTTTCGCCATAAAAAATTATGACTATTAAAGTTGATAAAACAAACATAAGCATACAAATAGTTAAAAAACCTCCACCAAATTTAGTACCTAATACACTTTGAATTGCCATAGAAGGCATAGCAGCAGCTTTGTCAGCTCCAAGGTCAGACCATATTCCTGTAGTTAAAACTAACAATGCTGTTATTGTACATATAAACAGTGTATCAACGATAACTTCAAACACGCCCCAAAGAGCTTGTCTTGCAGGAAAATCAGTAACAGCAGCAGAATGAGCTATTGTTGATGTACCCATACCTGCTTCTGTTGAATAAGCTCCTCTAGCTGCTCCAGCTCTTATTGTTGCTGATACTATAGAACCTGTAAATCCACCAGCAGCGGCAGTAGGATTAAATGCTCCTTTAAATATTAAGTTAAATGCATATGGTATGTTTTGAAGTTAATTAACACGACTGTAAGTGATATTAAAAAAAATGCAACAGCCATAAATGGGACTAGTTTTTCTGTAACTTTTGAGATTCGTTTTATTCCTCCATAAACAACCAATCCGACTATGAACACAAGAACTGAACATGATATGATAGGAGGGATATTTATAGTTTCAGCAGTTTGAATAATTGAAGCTGACTGAGTTGCTATAGATGGTGCTATTTCAACCATTAAGAAAAATGCGAATAAAGATCCTAGTAAGGGCATTTTTGCTCCATTTTTAAGATAATACATAGGACCTCCTACGTATTCACCATCTTCATTTTTAACTCTATATTTTATACCTAATATAATTTCTGAGTATTTAAGAGCACATCCAAATATGGCAATAATCCACATCCAAAATATAGCTCCAGGACCTCCTGTAGCTATAGCTAGAGGAACACCTACTATATTTGCAGCACCTATTGTAGAAGCTAAAGCAGATGTAGCTGCCTGAAATGGAGTTATTGTTCCATCCCCCTCTCCTTTTTTGAATATTTTTCCAAAAGTTTCTTTTAGTATGAATGGTAATTTTGTTATTTGAAAAAATTTAACGTAATTGACATGGTTATACCACCACCGACTAGGATAATTAAAATCGGATAAAGCCATAACCAATCAATAAATTGCTTGAATATATCAAACATAAAATAATACCCCCTTGAATTTGTATATTAATTTTTTTAGCATAAAAATATTTGTGTAGTTAAATTGTAGCAGTTGTTTTTGAATATATGCAAAGAAAATTTTTATGCTGAATATAAATTAACTTATAAAAATTAAATTCTTAGAATACAAAAAAATTTAATATTTCTTTATTTTGGAGGATTTAAATTTCCTTTTTGTTTGAAATATTACAGTAAGTAAGCATATAATTTATATATATAGAAATATAGAAATACATAAAAACTAAAATAAATAAAAAGCTTAAAAATAAAGTATAAATATGAAGAAATTATAGTTAAAATATATTTTTAAAAAATTAAAAAATATATAAATTACATATTGCCTATTACGTAACGTAACCCTATAAAATATAATTAGGCAATGAAGTTGGGGGGGATATAATGAATGATGAAAGATTATATACTACAGGTGAATTTGCTAAGATGGCAGGAGTGACAATAAGGACTATAAGGTATTATGATAATAAGGGAATTTTAAAAGCATCTCATCATAATGAACTTGGTTACAGATTATATTCAAATAACGATTTTATAAAGTTAAAAAAATTTTAGCTTTAAAATATCTAGGATTGTCTTTAGATGAAGTAATGGGGATTGAATTACAAAGCTTTGGAAAAGATGATATAGCTAATTCTTTTAATTTACAAAAAATATTATCAGAAATAAAATAAACCATATGAAAACAGTTCTAAATATTATGGAAGCAGCAGAATCTAGTATTAAAAATGATGAGTGTATAAACTGGGAAAAGACGATAAATATAATTAAGATGCTAGAAAATGAAAACCAGCTGCTTCAACAATACATAGATTCATCTAACCTAAATGCAAACGTTAAACTTCAAGATAAGTTTGGGTCTAATCAAAAAGGTTGGTACAATTGGGTTTTTAATAAATTAAAATTTAAAAAAAATTATAAGGTATTAGAAATTGGTTGCGGTAATGGAGCTTTATGGTTTAAAAATATTAATTCTCTAAAAAAGAGTGTAAATATAACTTTAACAGATATATGTCAAGATATGATTGATGATGCAAATTATAATCTTAGAGACTATGACCATAAATTCAATTTCAAAAGAATAGACCCAAGTGATATGCCCTTTAAAGATGAAAGTTTTGATGTAGTAATTGCCAATCATGTTTTATTCTACATGAAAGACTTAGATAAAGTTTTATTTGAGATTAAAAGAGTTTTAAAAACAGAAGGACAATTTTACTGCTCTACTATTGATGATAAACATATGAAAGAATTAGAAGAAATTATGATAGGCTTTAGTAGCAACATGAAAATTTCAGAGAAAAAGCTTTGTGAAAACTTTGGTCTAAATAATGGAGAATGTATACTAAAAGACTATTTTAGTGATATCCAAACTTATTCATATAAAGATAAGCTTATAGTGAATGATACAAAAGCTATATTAGAATATGTATATACAATTCCAGGTAATATTTTGGAAATAGTAGATACAAAGAAAAAGAATTTGAAATTATATTGATGAACATATAAAAATAAGTAAGATTCATATAACAAATAGCCATGTATTATTTAAAAGTACAAAAACTGGACTGTAAACACCAATTTAAAATAAGATTTTAATAGACTTATATTTTATACCAAACACATACAATAATGTTAAAAAATAAACAAAATAATTTATTTATTAGTTAAGTTTAATGTATATAAATTAAAAGTTTATACAAATTAATATAGAATATAAGATTTTTAAAATAAATTTACAATTAAATTGTACTCAATTAAAAAAGTAAAAGAAATATTTACACTAAGTAGGGAGGAAATGAATATGGGAATTAGAGTAACAAGTGAAATTAAACCTTTGAAAAAAGTGTTACTTCATAGACCAGGTGCAGAAATTGAAAATTTAACACCTGAATACTTAGAGAGATTATTATTTGATGATATTCCTTTTTTAGAAGTTGCTCAACAAGAACATGATGCTTTTGCAGAAGTATTAAGACAAAATGGAGTAGAGGTTGTTTACTTACATGAATTAGCAGCAGAAGCTATAGAAGATGAAAAAGTTAAAGAACAATTTATAAACCAATTTATAAAAGAGGCAGGAATTAAAAGTCCAGAACTATATAAAAATGTTTATAAATTTTTTAAAAGGATTTAAAAATAATGAAGAATTAATAAGAAAAACAATGGCAGGTATAAACAAAAATGAATTACCTAAACTATCAAATAAAAGTTTAGCTGATTTAGCTGATGATGATTACCCATTTATAGCTGATCCAATGCCAAACTTATACTTTACAAGAGATCCATTTGCAAGTATAGGAAATGGGGTAAGTTTAAATAAAATGTATTCAGTAACTAGAAATAGAGAAACTTTATATGCTGATTATATATTCAAGTATCATAAAGATTTCAAAGGACAGATTGAAAGATTTTATGATAGAGATTTTGAGCATCATATAGAAGGGGGAGATATACTAAACTTAACTGAAAAAACTTTAGCGATAGGTATATCTCAAAGAACTGAAGCTGCAGCTATTGAACATATAGCTAAACAGATATTTTTCCATAGTGCAAACAATAAAATAGAAACTATATTAGGGGTTAATATACCAAATAATAGAGCTATGATGCATTTAGATACAGTTTTCACTCAAATAGATGTTGATAAATTCACTATACACCCAGGAATACAAGGACCTCTTCAAGTATTTGAAATAACTAAAGGAGATTCAGAAGGTGAATTAAATATTAAAGAAATGAATGAAGATTTAGAAGTTATATTAGCTAAACACCTTGGAGTAGAAAAAGTTACATTAATCCAATGTGGTGGTGGAGATAAAGTTATAGCTGATAGAGAGCAATGGAACGATGGTTCTAATACATTATGTATAAAACCAGGGGAAGTTGTTGTTTACTCAAGAAACTATGTAACTAATCAATTATTAGTTGAAAATGGAATAAAAATACATGTTATACCATCAAGTGAATTGTCAAGAGGTCGTGGAGGACCAAGATGTATGTCAATGCCTTTAATTAGAGAAGTATAAGTTTTACAATATGCTAAAGACTTCTTTAAAAGATTTAAAATTGAGACTTTTAAAGAAGATATAAAAAATATAATATAATTCAATATAAATTACTAGGAGGGTTTTACAATGGGAGTTAATTTAAGAGGTCGTTCATTTTTAAAATTATTAGATTTTTCAAGTGCAGAAATTAGATATTTATTAGATTTATCTAAAAACTTAAAAGATTTAAAAAGAGCTGGTGTAGTAAATAAGGCATTAGACGGTAAAAATGTTGCTATACTATTTGAAAAAGACTCAACTAGAACTAGATGTTCATTCGAAGTTGGAGCAATGGACTTAGGAATGGGTGTTACATACTTAGGACCTACAGGGTCTCAAATGGGTAAAAAAGAGTCTATAGCAGATACGGCTAGAGTTTTAGGTAGAATGTACGATGGTATAGAATATAGAGGATTTTCTCAAGAAATAGTTGAGGAATTAGCAGCTAATGCTGGAGTACCAGTATGGAATGGATTAACAAATGAGTTCCATCCAACTCAAATGATAGCTGACTTATTAACTATAGAAGAAAAATTAGGAAGATTAAAAGGTGTAAACTTTGTTTACATGGGAGATGCTAGAAATAACATGGGCAACTCTTTAATGGTTGCTTGTGCTAAGATGGGACTTAACTTTACAGCTTGTGCTCCAAAGGAATTATTCCCAGCAGATGAATTAGTAGCTGAATGTAAAGAAATAGCTAAAGAAAATGGATGCACTATAACATTAACTGAAGATGTTATGGCTGGAACTAAAAATGCTGATGTTATATACACAGATGTTTGGGTATCTATGGGAGAACCAGATGAAGTTTGGGAAGCAAGAATAAAAGAATTAAAACCATTCCAAGTTAATAAGCAAGTTATGAATAATGCTAATCCAGAAGCTATATTCATGCACTGTTTACCAGCATTCCATGATTTAAAAACTAGAGTAGGTGCTGAAATGCATGAAAAATTTGGTATAACTGAAATGGAAGTTACAGATGAAGTATTTGAATCTAAGCAATCTGTTGTGTTTGACGAAGCTGAAAACAGAATGCATACTATAAAAGCTATAATGGCTGCTACTATAGGACAATAATCTATAGTAAAAAACCCCCATTTTGTTATATGAAATATTATGGGGGTTATTTTTATAAAATATTTGAAAAGCGAGAGAGGATAATTATGAAAAGATTAGTGATAGCATTAGGTGGAAATGCATTAGGAAATAATCCTGAAGAACAATTAAACTTAGTTAAGCATACCGCTAAAACAATAGTTGACCTTTGTGAAGAGGGATACAATGTAATAGTTGGACATGGTAATGGGCCCCAAGTAGGGATGATAAATTTAGCTATGGATTTTGCATCTAATAATGGGGCTAATACACCAAGTATGCCGTTTGCAGAATGTGGTTCAATGAGTCAAGGATATATTGGATACCATTTACAACAATCAATAAAAAATGAATTAAACTCTAGAAAATTAAATAAAAATGTTGTATCAGTAGTTACTCAAGTTGTAGTTGATAAAAATGATGAGGCATTTAAAAATTTAACTAAACCAGTCGGAATGTTTTACACTAAAGAAGAAGCTGATAAAATAGCTAGTGAAAAAGGATTTACATTCGTTGAAGATGCAGGTAGAGGATATAGAAGAGTTGTGGCATCTCCTCAACCAAAGAAAATAGTGGAATTAGATACAGTTAAACAATTAGCTGATAATGGAAGTATAGTAATAACTGTTGGTGGTGGTGGAATACCAGTAATAGAAAAGGAAGACGGATCACTACAAGGTGTGGCTGCGGTTATAGATAAAGATAAATCAAGTGCTAAATTAGCTAAAGACCTTGATGCTGAGATGCTAGTTATATTAACTGCGGTAGATAAAGTTTGCATAAACTTTAATAAACCAAATCAAAAAGAATTAGATAATATAAGCTTAAAGGAAGCAGCTGAATTTAAAGAACAAGGGCATTTTGCAAAAGGTTCTATGCTTCCTAAAATAGAAGCTTGTATGGATTTTGTGGAACAATCTACAAATGGAAAAGCTTTAATAACATCTTTAGAAAAAGCTAAAGATGCTTTACATGGAAAAACAGGAACAATAATACAAAAATAAATAAAATTTGAGTAAAATATATATCATATAAAAGGGGGAGTATTGTTTTTGAAAAATGATATTCCTTTTTTAGAAACAATATGATAATTTTTTAATATATCACTAAAAATTTAATAAAGGGATTTGATAAAATGTCAAAAAATAAAACCAAAAAGTTTAAATTTCCATCTGCGTATACTGTATTATTGATTATAATGATAGCAATAGCTATTATAACTCAAGTTGTTCCAGGTGTAAAAAAAGCTAGTTTAGCTGATACAGTTATGGCGCCTGTTGCAGGTATGGTGGGTGTTCAAGATGTAGATTTGGCAAGTAAAGTTTCAGATGCAATGAATACAAGTGGAGTTAAAAGTGCACTAAAAACAATAAATAGTGCGGATGGGCCTTTAATAAGTGTAAGCAATGAAGGGTCAGTTAAGGGAGCGATAGATGTTGCTTTATTCGTACTTATAATAGGCGGATTTTTAGGGGTTGTTACGAAAACTGGAGCATTAGATGCTGGGGTTGGAGCATTAGTTAATAAACTAAAAGGAAAAGAACTTATGTTAATCCCTGTTTTAATGATAATCTTTTCATTAGGAGGAACATCTTATGGTATGGCAGAAGAGTCACTAGCATTTTATGCACTTATAACTGCTACTATGATAGCAGCAGGGTTTGATTCAATAGTTGGGGCTTCGATATTATTGCTTGGTTGTGGTTGCGGGGTTTTAGGTTCAACTGTAAATCCATTTGCAATAGGAGCAGCAGTTTCAGCAGCTGGAGCAGCTGGAGTAACTATAAACCAAGGAACTACTATAATATTAGGTGTAATATTATGGATTGTAACTACTATAATTTCTATAATATATGTAATGCGTTATGCAAAAAAAGTTTATGCTGATAAAAATGCAACTATATTATCTAAACATGAATTAGATTCAGCAAGTGAAGCATTTAGTAAAAATCAAGAAGAAATATTAGAGTTAAATGGAAAAGAAAAGTAGTATTAGTATTATTTATACTATCATTTGTAGTTATGATTTTGGGAGTTATTCCATGGAGTGAATTTGGAATAACAGTATTTGACAATACTACAGCATGGTTAAATGGAAGTCCTCTAGGGGGATGGTGGTTCCCTGAATTAACAGCTTGGTTCTTTTTAATGGCTGTTATTATAGGATTTGTATATAAAATGTCAGAAGAAGATATTGTAGGATCATTTATAGCTGGTTGTGCTGATATGGTTGGAGTTGCACTTGTTATAGGTATATCAAGAGGTATATCTTTTATGATGGCAAATGCAGGCTTAGACTTATATATACTAGATAAAGCGTCTGGAGTATTAAGTGGAGTATCTTCTATATTATTTGCCAATATGGCTTATGTAATTTATATAGGATTATCATTTTTAATACCATCTACTTCAGGACTTGCATCAGTATCTATGCCTATATTTGCACCATTAGCACAAAAACTAGGTATATCACCAGAAGTAGTAGTTACAGCTTTTGCAGCAGGTAGTGGTATAGTAAACTTAGTAACTCCAACATCAGGAGTTGTTATGGGGGGACTTACTATATCTAAGATAGATTATGCTACTTGGGTTAAATTTGTAAGTAAATTATTAGTTATTATATTTGTAGCTACAGTTATTATATTAGCTGTGGTACCATTATTCTTAGGATTATAAAATAAGTGTAGGTGAATTTATGAGTTTAGTTAGTTTTTTAAGTTGTATTTACTTTATATTTACAGTAGTACTTCTTTTTAAGAGAAATACTATGGGGAAGATATATATAACGTTTGGATTATTGACATATATATTTGTAACTTTATACTCGTATATACCTAAAATACCATCAAATTTACAGCAACTGAGTATATTTATTGCATTTTCACTTATGATAATTATATTTGGAATTATGTTTGGGGTTTCATGAAAATGTTAAAAAAGAGTAATAGAGCATCTACAATTGCGTCTATAGTATCTTCTTTTTTATTAATATTAGTCTTATTTAATATAGAAGGCTATTTAACATATATGTATATACCTGTACTTTTATATATGTTACAAAATAAAGTAAATAATAAGCTAAATACTTGTAATACTTAACTAAAAAGTATAGAGATAAATAAATTTATCTCTATACTTTTTTACGTTTAAGTAAATTGATAGTATAATATTTAGTTGATATTTAAATATAATAAAAAGCTTTTTAAGTAAAAGAAGGAGTCATTTAAGTAACGGCACACCAATTTGTCGACACAGTCATTCAAACAAAGTAAATTTTTGTTTTTAAAATTAAAGTTGAAATAGTATAATTATAAATAGAATTTTTAAGATTAAGAGGTGATTATTTGTTATTTTCAAATTTAAAATTAAATAATAAAGATCCAATTTATATACAAATAAAAAATCATATAGAAATAATGATAAGCAAAGGATTAATACCAGACAATAGTAAACTACCTTCAACAAGGGAGTTAAGCCAGTTTTTAAATGTAAGTAGGAATTCTATAATTTCTGCATATGAAGAACTAAAAGCAGATGGAGTAATTTACTCGGTTTATGGAAAAGGAACTTTCGTAAATCATAAAAATGAGTCAGTAAATAAATCTTGGAATGTAGATTTCAATTGTCTTGAAAATGAACAGATAAAAATAGCCAATGACATGGATATTGTAAAAAGTGAGATTCCATGGAGGGACGACTTAATATCTTTTAAAAGTATAGCTCCAAATGGAGAGTTATTTGATATAGATGAGTTTAAAAAGGCTTTTTTAAACAGAATATCATTAGAAGGTCATAAAATTTTAAACTATGGGTACGCAAAAGGGTACAAGCCTCTTATAGATTATTTATTGAGCTATATGAATAGTAAAGGGGTAGATACAAGTAATAAAGATATACTAATAACTAATGGGTTTACAGAGGGATTGGAGATTATTTTATCATCATTCACAGAAAAAGATGATTATATAATATGTGAAAATCCAACTCACAATACAGCAAAAAAGATATTTAAATTTTTAGGGTTAAATATTGTAGGCATAGATATAGATAATGATGGTTTAAATTTTAATATGTTAGAAGAAAAGCTAGACTTTTTAGAAAAAAAAGGTATAAAACCTAAATTTGCGTACATAACGCCATCATATCATAATCCAACAGGAATGGTTATGGATCCTGAAAATAGATACAGATTCTATAAATTAATGAAAAAGTACAATATACCAATAATAGAAGATGGATTCAATGAAGAGTTGCTGTATTCTAGTTCTCATATATTTCCGATTGCATCTCTAGATAATTTAAATAATGGGGTTGTATATATAGGTAGTTTTTCAAAAATACTTTTCCCAGGGCTTAGAATAGGGTGGATACTATGTGATAAATCTGTAATTTCAAGGATTGAAAGTGTAAAAAGATGCAAAAGTATTCATGTTTCATTTTTAGACCAAGCAGTCCTATACGATTATTTGAGTAGTGGAGCATTTGAAAATATGTAAAAAAAATAAAAAAATTTTATGGAGAAAAGTTTAACTATGCATATGAATGCGTAAAGAAATATATACCAAATGAATATATACTAGGGGAAGGCGGACTTCACATTTTTATAAAGTTAAAAAATATAAACTCAAGGAAATTATTAGAAAAATGTTATGATAAAGGGGTTATATTTATGCCAGGAGATATATTTTATGTAAATGAAAAAGGGGAAGACACTTTGAGGTTAGGATTTTCTAGACTTTCATTTGAAGAAATTGAAAAAGGAATAAAAATTATAGGGGATTCAATAAATTCATTTCACAACTAAAAAACACATTTCACAACCAAATGCGACTTAAATTTACTTTTATTTTATATAATATAGTAATAAATATTAAAAATTTATAGATGAAAAATTAAAGGGGGGTTACATAAGTGGCAAAAATGAACTATAACTTAGCTGAAAATAAAAGTGATTTAGGGGTTGCATTAGGGGAGTCAGTTTTAAACGCTGTATTTTATAAAGACTTAAAGGGGACATATATTTATTGTAATAGAGAGTTTTGCAATTGTTTAGGATTGACATCTAATCAAATCATAGGAAAAACAGATAAAGATATATACAAACATAATAAACAATCTAAAATTTTTGAAGAAAAAGATGAAGAAGTGATTACATATAAATCAAAGAGAATATACCAAACAGAAATAGAAACTCAAAATCAAAAAAGAAAACATATAGAAATAACAAAACTCCAATGTTAGATAGGAAAATCAAGTTTGTGGGATTGTTGGAATGGTTAGAGATATAACTAATACAGCACATATACATGAAGAAATAGAAAAGTTAAAATCTGATTTTTTTTCAAATCTATACCATGAGTTAGGAACACCAATAAATGCAATTATGAGTTCACTACAATTATTGAGTTTCAATATTGATTCAATGCGAAAGGTTGATGTAGATGAAATTAAATACATAAGTGACATTATAAAAAAAAATAGTCTTAGATTGTTAAAACTTACCAATAATCTCGTTTATGTAACTAAGTTAGATTCAAATGAGATAAAATGTAATTTTAAAATTGGAGATATTGTTTATTTTATAGAAAATATTTGTATAAAAACTGCTGTATTTTGTGAAGAAAAGGGTATAATTTTAATCTTTGATACAAATGAAGAAGAATATATTGGAAAATTTGATGAAAATATTATTGAAAAAATTTTATTGAATTTATTGTCTAATGCAATAAAGTATAACAAGAAAAATGGAAGAATAGAAGTTGTATTAACTTGTGAAAAAGATTATATTACTATAAAAGTTAAAGATGATGGAGTAGGTATACCAAATAGATATACAAAATGTATTTTTGAAAAATTAAGCTATGTTGATGATAGACTAGTAAAATTAAATGAAGGAAGTGGATTAGGTTTATATATAACTAACTCATTAGTGAATATATATGGGGGGAGTATAGATGTAAATACTTCTTTAGATGAAGGTAGTGAGTTTATTGTAAAACTTCCATTTAAAAATGTTAATTCAAAAGATAAATTATCTACTCCATGTGTAATAAGTGGGTTTGATCCTATGAGTATAGAATTTTCGGATATATACTAATAGAGTTGAAAAATATGATTAAAATAACAATTCATATAAGACTTTGATAATAAAGATGGAAATTTATGTTTCTATCTTTATTATCGTTTACGCTATATATTATAAATGTTATTATAAAAAGTAATTATATTACAAATAAAAAATGGAAGGTGTTATAAGGTTGAAAATAGCTATTTGTGACGATGAAAAAATATACAGAGACACAGTAAAAAGTTATATAGCTAAATTTTCAAAATCAATAGATACAAGTATTACTATTTTTGAGTATGATTCAGGACTGAGACTTTTAGATGATATTAATGATGAAGATTTCGATTTAATTATATTAGATATAGTTATGGACGATATAGATGGAATTGAGACGGCTAAAAAGATAAGACTCTTAGATAAAGAAGTATACATTGTTTTTCTTACTAATTATGCAGAATATGCAATTAAGGGGTATGGATTAAATGTATACGAATATTTGCTTAAAGAATCGTTAAGTGAAGAAAAATTAAAAGAAATTATTTTAGAAGTAAAAAAAAATCAAAAAACTAGGACTATAGTTTTAAAAATGCAAAAAGAAATTGTTAAATTTAATGTAAATAGTATATATTTTTTGAGGTAAACAATAGAACTATAACCATACACTATGATTTTAATGGAGAATATAAAACTAAATCATTTTATGGTAAGTTAGAACATATAGAAAAACAGTTAGAGGGAAAATTTTTTATAGGAGTCATAGAAGTTATATCGTTAATATAAAAAAGATACGAAAGATATCCTCAAGAGAAATATTTTTGATATTCCACAAAAAGCTATGGTTAGTAGACTGAAAACTTTAGAGCTAAAAGAAAAATATATAAATTACAATATAAAGGATTAACGTATAACAATAGGAGGATAATTTGTTTGTTTACATAGTTGGATTAATCGGATTTATAATTTTCATATATTATAGTTACTTTAGATCTATAAAAGTTACATATAAAGATACTGTATCTATGTTTGTAATAATACTACTCCCATTACTCACAACATTAATGGAGATATATAATACAACTTTATACATAACAATATTTACAGTAATTTCACTTTTAATTATATACATATATATAAAAAAGCTAGAAGTTAAAACCAGGATAATTTTAATAGGTTTTACAATTTTAAAGTATGCATTGTATTCAAACTTAATAGCTTTTATAATATATAAATGTACGTTTGATTTTATTTTAAAGTATAATTATTCTTTGGAAATTTTATCAAATGGATATTTCATAATAGATACTTTAATATCAATTATTTCTATTGGTACATTTATAGTAATGTATTATAAATTTATGAATACAAGAATTAAAAATAAATATATTTATTTGAATAAACAATATAAATATTGTGTTTATGTCACAATAAATTATTGCATAGACAATATTATAATAGCACATTTTTTAAAATGGATATTTATAAGTGAAAATAGCATGGAGATTGTTAAATATATAATGTTTTATACATTGGTTAGTGAGTTAATAATTCAAAATATATTGATAAAGGCAGAGCTTTCTTACACAAAATATAATCTTGAAGTTAGTAACAATCAATTAGAAAATCAAATTAAACACTATAGTGAATATGAAAAATACATGAAAAAAGTTAGGTATATTGCTCATGATATTAAGAAACATAAATTTGCTTTAAATCAGTTAGTAGCATCTAAAAAGCATGAAGAAGCAAAGAATTTTATCTATGAGATAGACAAAGAAATTGAAGCAATTGATTGCTATTTTGTTAGTGAGCATATTTTAATGGATGCACTTATCAAAAATAAAATAAAAGTATGCGAAAAATATGGAATAAAACTAAAATATGATATATTTATACCTAAAGATATACATATAAAAAATATGCATATATCAATAATATTTAATAATTTAATAGATAATGCCATAGAGGCATGTATGAACTTAGAGGATAATAAAAGAGAAAAATATATTCACTTATATTGCGATGTTATAGATAGTAAATTAATATGTGTTATAAAAAACTCTAAAAATAAAAAACCACTTGAATTAGATAAAAGTTTTAAAATAGAAACTTTTAAAAAAGATAAAACTAATCATGGAATTGGTATTGAAAATTTAAAGCTTACAATAGAAAAATATGAGGGGGTTATAGATTTTAATATAGAAGAATACTGTTTTACTGTAAAGTTTATTATCCCAATATAAAAATGCTATTTCAAAAACAAAATAGCATTTTTACATTGATTCTAACAAACTGAATTTCTTGAATTTTTAGCTTTGTATAGCTGTGTATCAACTAAATTCAAAGCATCACTAAAGGTTACATTTTCTTTATTAAGATAAGAAACTCCAAAGCTACAAGTGATATTAATTTTATATTAAAACTCTCTAGTTTCAATAAAGGTTTTAAAATTATTTATTATAGTATAAGTTTCATTTTCAGATTTATTTTCTATAACAGCTATAAATTCGTCTCCTCCATATCTACATGTCCAACCGCCAAAATTTTTTATATAAGAATCAAGTAAGTTTGCTACTTCTTTAATAACAAAATCACCAAATAAGTGTCCGTAAGTATCATTTATATCTTTAAATTTATCAATATCTAACATTATCAAACTAACTGAAAAATCAGGTAAGGATAAGTATATTTATACTATTTTTCATGGAATTCAAAAAACTCACTTCCTCTCTTTAAACTACTATTAACAAATAGTATAAGTTTTTATTAATTTATTTGCAAATTTAAACATTAATAATATAGTTAAAAATACAAAATATGAGATATAATAAAATATGAACTAAATCAAAAGAGAGGGAACGCAATGTTAAGAAAAGATGAATTCCTGGAGAAATACCAAATAACAGATAAAGAGTTAATAAAAGATAGTATAGATTGGGATGAAATTGAGTATATTTATGAAGACTTTATGATGTATAGAAAAAGTTATGAAACTCAAGCTGAGTTAATAGCAACTATATTAAGAAGTCATCCAAAGGTTCACTCAGTAAAAACTAGAGTTAAAGACCCAGAGCATTTAATTGAAAAAATAATAAGGAAGATAGATAATAGACGATTAAAATATGGAAATGATTTTAATTTTACTGTAGATAACTATAAAAATGAAATAACTGATTTACTAGGAATAAGAGTAATACATATATTTAAAGAGGATTGGGAAGAAATACACAGTTTTATTACTAGGATGTGGAAAGTATTAGAAATTGTTTCTAATGTAAGAGAAGGTGATAATACAAAAAAATTCGAAGAACTAGGAATTGAAGTATGTTCAAGGTTATCTGGATATAGATCTGTACATTACATAATAGAGTCATATCCTACGACACAAAAAATAATTGCAGAAATACAGGTAAGAACTATTTTTGAAGAGGGATATGGAGAAATAGATCACCAACTTAGATATTCACATAAGCAGATTCCAGATGTTCTAGCACAAAATTTGATGTTATTGAATAGAATAGCAGGTAGTTCAGATGAAATGGCATCACTAATTAATGTACTAAATAAAAGCATAGAAGACGTAAAAATAGAATATGAAGATAAGTTAAAGGAAAAAGACAAAGAAATAGAGAACTTAAAAAAATAATAGGAAAAAATAACAAATAGTAACAAATATAAATAATTATAGAAAATATAG
>NZ_JAIXHU010000029.1:0-39750 GCF_025671395.1 Paraclostridium sp. AKS73
CTAATCATTATCTGAATATCTGGCTTGGTTGTTTGTGTTTAATTCTTTAAAAAAGAATTTATATAATTAACCTACTGTTTAATTTTCAAAGTTCTTAATCCATGCTCTCTTGAGCACATGTATAATAATATCACCCTTTTTTTTTGAAGTCAACATTTTTTTTATATTTTTTTATTAATCTATTAAATTTAAGTTGTATCTTTCTATTAAATCTACTAGCATATCTGCATATATAGCTTCACCTTGCTCATTTTTTTAGTGCTATAGCCTGCATCTTCTAGAGCTTGAGCTTGCGATTTATAGTCTTTCCCTTCAAATAATCCATGTTCTGCATATCTTGGGTTTTCTTTTAGAAACTTTGCATGATCTCTTATTGAGTCATTTAATGAATTATATTTTCTAAATTTAGCCATTACCTCATCGCTATAGTTTTCTGATGTTATCACTTCTACATTCTCACCTTTCCATCTTTCGTCTGCTTTTATTCCAAATAAATTATTACTAATTTTTGTTAATTGTGATTGTCCCCAACCTGATTCAAGTATAGCTTGAGATATAGTTATAGATGGCAACACTCCATATTCCTTATAACTTCTTTCAGCTTCTTTTTCAATATCTTTAATAAATTTAATTTTTTCCTCTTCTATATTTAATGATTCTATTTTAGATATCTTTTTTTCGTAATTTTTATTTTCATATACAGTGTATATCCCGCCAACAACAAATGATAAAGCTAAAATCAAACTAAGACTTTGAATTAACTCTTTATTTTTTTATTAATTTTTAAAATTTTTCTAACGTATCTCTTTTTTCTTCTCCCCATAGTACCCTCCAATTTCTAATTTATATTATAATATCATCTTGTAAACTTTTATATGCTAATTTACACAAAAAATAAAAAGCTCATTTAAAATGAGCTTTTTTATTTAGACTTCAATTTAATCCAAGCCTCGTCGTATAATCTTAATTTGTTTCCTAAGTCAATAAATGTTTCAGTCTTATCCATAACAGATTTAGGTGGATAAGCAACTGGATTTGAAGTTATATCTTTATCTAATAACTTTAAAGCCCCTCCATTTGGAGTTGAATACCCTATATATTCAGCATTCATCTTTGCAATTTCAGGATCTAATAAAAAGTTTATAAACATTTCAGCTTCCTTTTTATTTTGTGCACTTTTAGGTATTGCCATTGCATCTACCCATTTATTTGTACCTTCTTTAGGTATTGCATAAGCTAGATTAGGATTTTCTTCCATTAAAGTCACCGCATCTCCTGAGTAAGCAATACCCATGGCCACTTCTTCTCCTAAAAGTCTATCTTTACCTTCATCATTTACATAAGCTAATACTAAATCTTTTTGTTTCATTAACTCTTTCATTGCTTCATTTATTTCTTTAGGATTCGTTGTATTCATGTTATACCCTAATCTTTTTAATGATATTCCCATAGTATCTCTAACTGAGTCAAACATCATTATATTACTTTTATACTTAGGGTTCCACAGTATGTTCCAACTATCAACTGGTTCTTTAACCATTTTTTATTATATAATATACCAAAAGTTCCCCACATATATGGAACGCTATATTCATTAGTTTCATCATATATAGGATTTAAAAAGCTTTTATCTATATACTTCATATTCGGTATATTTTTAAAATCTATTTTTTGAAGAAGTCCTTCACTTTTCATTTTTTCAACCATATAGTCAGATGGGAATATTAAATCATAATTAGTACTTCCACTTTTAACTTTTTGATACATCATTTCATTGGTATCATAAGTTTCATACTGTACATCAATTCCAGTTTTTTCTTCAAATAAAGTTATTATATTTTCATCTATATAATCTCCGACATTATATACATTCAAAACTTTTTTTGAATCTGTACCTCCACATCCAGTAAGCATAGTTGAAACCATTAAACCTATAGTAATTAAAATTGATATTTTTCTTAATTTCATAATTATTTATCACTCCTTACTATAGATTGTTTCTTATTTGATATTAAAAGTAAAATTAATACAACTGCAAACATTATTGTAGATAGTGCATTAATTTCAGGTTTTATTCCTCTTCTTGCCATACCATATATTTCTATAGATAAGTTACTAACTCCATTTCCAGTATTAAAGAAACTTATTATAAAGTCATCTATAGACATTGTAAACGCAATTAAAAATCCAGATATTATACCTGGTTTTATCTGAGGTAAAACAACTTTTCTTAAAGCGTACATAGGTGTTGCTCCTAAGTCCATAGCAGCCTCTTCTATATTTTGAGGAAGTTGCTTTATTTTAGGAAGCACTGATAGTACTACATAAGGAATACTAAACATTATGTGAGATAGTAACATAGTAGTAAATCCAAATTCTAATTTTAAAAATACATACAAACTCATTAATGCTACTGCTGTAACTATATCTGGATTTAATACTGGAAGATAGTTTATATTAAGTATTAACTTTCTTCTTTTACCTCTCATTTTATGTATTCCTATAGCACTTATAGTTCCTACTATCGTAGCTATTATAGATGAAATTATAGCTACTAATAAAGTGTAATATAAGGCATTCATTATACTGTCATTATGAATAAGTTGCTTATACCACTTAAATGTAAATCCATTCCAGTGGGCCATAGATTTAGAATCATTAAATGAAAATACTGCTAGCGCCATTATTGGCGCATATAGAAATAAAAACACTAATGTTAAGTAAATATTCGATGCTAATTTTTTTAAAATAATAACCCACCGCCTTCCTTATCACTGTCATCTTCAAATCTTGACATAACTGCCATAGATATTAATATTACAATCATCATAAATATTGATATAGCAGATCCAAAGTTCCAATCTCCAACTACTGTAAATTGCTGCTCTATTAAGTCTCCTAGTAACATAAATTTACCTCCACCTAATAACCTTGAGATAGCAAATGTAGTTACAGCTGGCATAAATACCATAGTTATTCCTGAAATAACTCCAGGTACACTAAGTGGGAATATAACTTTAGTGAAAACTTGGAAGCTATTAGCTCCTAAGTCTCTAGCTGCATTAATTAAATCATTATCCATTTTTGATAATGATGTGTATATTGGTAGTACCATAAATGGTAAAAAGTTATATACCATTCCAAGTAATATTGCAAAGTTAGTATAAAGTAATGTAACAGGCTCTATTCCAAATAATCCTAAGAATGAATTCAATATTCCATTTTTACCTAAAATAGCAACCCATGCATATGTTCTTAAAAGGAAGTTCATCCACATTGGAAGTATGAATAATAATATTAAAGTATTTCTTTTGCTTATATGTGCCTTAGAAATTATATATGCAACTGGATATCCAACTAATAAACATATTATTGTAGATGATCCAGCTAAAACTATAGATCTTAAAAATACTTTTAAGTATATAGGGTTAATTAATCTTTTATAATTTTCTAAAGAAAATATTAGCTTATCTCCATTTTCAACTGTAAAACTGAAAACCAGCACAAGAATTAAAGGTACTACTATAAATAGTGCACTCCAGATTATATAAGGGTAAGCAAGAATTGATTTATTTTTCTTCATAATCTATTCGCTCACTTTTCTCATTATATGGATATCTTCTGGATATATATCTAGCCCTAATTCACTTCCAACTTGTGCACTTTGTGTATTATGTAGTATCCACATTCTTCCGTTTTCATTAACTTCAATTTCATAGTGAACACCTTTAAATAATACTGATGTAACTTTTCCTTTTAACATTCCTTTTTCTGGTTCAACCATTTTTACATCTTCCGGTCTTATTACAACTTCAATATTTTCATTTTTTTCAAAGTCTTTATCTACACACTTGAATTTCTTTCCACAGAATTCTACTAAATAGTCTTCTATCATAATCCCATCAAATATATTGCTTTCACCTATAAATCTAGCAACAAATGAGTTTTCTGGCTCATTGTATATATCTTGAGGAGTTCCCATTTGTTGAATTTTACCTTTATTCATAACAATTATTTTATCCGACATAGTTAAAGCCTCTTCTTGGTCATGAGTTACAAAAACAAATGTTATTCCTAATTTTTTTTGTATTTTTTTTAATTCCATTTGCATTTCTTTTCTTAATTTTAAATCTAATGCTCCTAAAGGTTCATCTAATAATAAAACTTTAGGCTCGTTTACCAATGCCCTAGCTATAGCTACTCTTTGCTGTTGTCCTCCACTTAGCGATTCTACTTGTCTTCTTTCAAATCCCTCAAGTGCAACTAATTTAAGCATTTCTTTTACTTTTTTATCTATTTCGTCTTTAGGCAGTTTTTTATTTTTAGACCAAAAGCTATATTTTCATATATATTCATGTGAGGGAATAAAGCGTATTTTTGGAATACTGTGTTTATTTGTCTTTCGTGAGGTGGTATATCTGTGATATCACGTTCTTCAAATAATACCTTTCCTTCATCAGCATACTCAAATCCAGCTATTATCTTAAGCGTTGTAGTTTTCCCACATCCACTTGGCCCTAATAATGTTAAAAATTCATTTTTCTTAATATCTAAACTCAAATTATCTAAAACTTGATTGTCATCATATCTTTTAGATAGATTTTTTAATTCTATTATGTTTTCTAACAAATATATCACCTCTTTCTCTTAAAATGATGGTGGTGTACTCACCCATATAACCTTAGCTTCTGTTTTTCCAGCATTCGATATATAATGATTTGCTCTAGGCTTGAAGTAAAAACTCTCGCCTTTTCTAACTTTATTTTTCTTATCTCCTATGTGTAAATAAATTGAACCTGCTAATACATAACCAAATTCTTCTCCTTCATGAGGCTTTTCTTCTTTATATTGACCTCCTGGAGATAAAGATATTAATATTGGCTCCATTTCATTTTTCTGAGAGTTTGGAACCAACCACTTAAATGTATATTTTAATTCTTCATCCTCAGTTTCAAACATATCTTCTTTTGAAAAACAAATTTTTTCATTATCCATTTCATTAAAAAATTCTTTTAAGTTCGTTCCCAAAATTTCTAATATATCTATAAGTGTAGCTATGGATGGTGATGTTAAATTATTTTCTAATTGAGATATAAATCCCTTAGAAAGTTCACATCTATTTGCTAACTCTTCTTGTGTTAACTGTTTTTCTATTCTTAATCGTTTAATTTTTTCACCTATATCCATGGTCCACCTCCTATTTTAAATCATTTTTACTAAACCTTTTGTTTAAAATTTCTAAACAACAAGACATATTATATAAAATTAAGCTACAAATTTCAATACTTTTTTAAATATTTTTTCATATTAATTTCCACTTTAAAACCCAGTGTTTTTAAGGATTTGTAGATTTAGCATTTATTTTAGTTTATATTAATATTCACAAAGTTTAGTATGCCTAATTATATTTTTTTTATGATATTTTGCTATTTTATTCCTAATTTTAATTTATAAAATGCAAATAACCTGCTATTTAGCAGGCTATTTATACAATTTATATTAATTTATAGTCTTCACCTTTTAACTTATTTGCTGCAGCTTCATCTAAAATTAATATTGTATCTCTGTGAAGCTGAAGTATAGATGATGGAACTTGAGGAGTTATGTCTCCATATACAGTATTGTGTATAGCATCAGCTTTACCTTCCCCAGATGCCAACAGAATTATCTTTTTAGATTTAAATATAGAACCAATTCCCATAGTTACTGCTTTTTTAGGAACTTTATCTATAGATTCAAAGAATCTTGCATTTGCCTCTATAGTAGATTCTTTTAAATCAACTAAGTTAGTTCCTTTGACAAATACATTTGATGGTTCATTAAATCCTATGTGAGCGTTAAGCCCTATACCTAAAACCTGTATATCTATTCCTCCAATATTTTTGATAGAATCATCATATTGTTTACATTCAAGTTTTATATCCTTAGTCATACCATTTGGTATATTTATGTTTTCTTTCTTTATATTTATATGATTGAATAAGTTTTCATGCATAAAATGATAGTAACTTTGATCATTCTCTCTCGGTAACTGATAATACTCATCTAAATTGAATGATTTTACTTCAGAAAAATCTAATGTACCTTCTTTGTGCATTTCCACTAAATTCTTATACATTCCTATAGGCGTACTCCCTGTTGCTAGCCCTAGTATAGAATCTGATTTTAAAGTAATCTGACTTGCTATTATTTGAGCAGCTTTTTTGCTCATTTCATCATAATTTTTACAAACTAGTATTCTCATATTAACCCTCCACTTTTATTAATTTTTTAAAAACTATATTTCCATCTACAATAGTCATGTAACAGTTTAACTCATTATCAAATATAGCTATATCTGCATCTTTTCCTATATCTAAACTTCCCTTATTATTACTTATTCCTAGTGAACTCGCTGGATTTAAAGAAGCCAAATGTATTGCTTCATTTATATTTAAATTTGTATTTTTATAAAAATTCTTCACCATGTTATTTAAGCTTGAAACACTTCCTGCAAGAGATCCATTTTCTAATCTAGCTGCTCCATCTTTAACTATTACAGCCTGTCCACCTAAACTATATGTTCCGTTTTCTAACCCTCCTGCTTCCATAGAGTCAGTTATTAATACCACTCTTTCTTTACCTTTACTATCTAATATAAATTGGAATAGATCTTTAGTTATGTGTATAGTGTCACATATAAATTCACAATATGCATCTGTTGTCAATGCAGCTCCAACAACCCCTGGATCTCTATGATTTAAACCTGTCATTCCATTGAATGTATGAGTTATATTGCTAGCACCTAATCGTATAGCTTCTCTAGCCTCTATAAATGTAGCCGCACTATGACCTATAGATAAAACTATATTAGTATTACTTTTTATATATTTTGTAAATATAAAATCTGCATCTTCTTCTGGTGCATAAGTTATAACTTTTATTACATCTTCATATTTTTTTACTAATTCATAATCGGGATTAGTTATATAATTTCCATTTTGTGCACCTTTATATATTTTATTTATAAATGGTCCTTCTAAATGAGCCCCTATAACTCTAGCCCCCTTAGTATTTCTATTCATACCTCGTTTTATAGATTCTAATGCTTTTAAAATTGATTCTTCGTCCATTGTCATAGTAGTAGGTAGATATGACGTAACACCATGTCTTGCTACTGATTTAGATATAATATCTATAGCCTCATCTGTACCTTCCATTGTATCTTTTCCCATATTCCCATGTATATGTATATCTATTAATCCTGGAGCTACTAACTTACCTTTAACATCTATAACTTCACATCCACTTGGAACTTCATCTGTTATATCTATAATCTTTTTATCAAATACTAAAACCTTATTTTCTAACACTTCATTTCTTAACAAAATCTTTCCATTTATTATAGCCTTCATAATTATACCTCCTATGCATTTAATGTTATTTCATATTGGTACTTATCACTTCTAAATATGGATATAGTGTACTCTACAGGTACATCTCCATCTGCGTACGAAGTTCTTTTAAGTTTAAGAGCTAAAGTGTTTTTGCTTTGTTTTAAAAGTTTTGATTCTTCTTCAGATAAAATCATTGGCTCTATTATCTGTTCAGCTTTTTTCAACTTATACCCATAAACTTCATTTATTATATTGTATAAAGAGTTCCTTTCTTTCAAATCGTTTTCCAGATTGTTGCAAATACTTTTTGGTATATAACTTATTTCAATCCCAAAAGGTTCGTTTTCAATATACCTTAACCTTTCAACTCTATATACTTTTTCATCTTCATTATTTATCTTTAAAACCTGTCTTATATACTCATCCTTTTCATTTTCTTCAAATGATAAAATATCAGTTTTTATATCCATACCCTTATTCTTCATAACCTCGGTAAATCCTTGCATACTAGAAAATCTATTTCTTTCTTTTTGGTCAGAAACGAAAGTTCCTTTTCCTTGAACTCTATATAAAAATCCTTCATTTACCAAATTAACTATAGCTTTGTTCACTGTCATTCTACTTACATTTTGAATATTACAAAGTTCTCTTTCTGGAATTATAGAATCACCTGGTTTAAGATCCCCTGAATTAATCATTTCCCTTATTATTTTCATAAGTTGTATATGCAAAGGAATATCAATATTCTTATTTACTAACTTAATATAAATCACCACTCTTTTTATATGGTATATACCAATTTTGGTATATACCAATTATACTATTTTTATTATAGAACTTCAACAGAATATACATTTTCTTTTTTAAATTTAGTTATTTTATATTTTATTTATAAGATACCCATAAATATGGTATTATAATAGAATATGTAATTTTTAATATAAAATTAAAGAGGTGAACGTACTTGATAAAAATAGGTGATTTCAACAAATTAAAAATAGCTAGAAAAGCTGATTTCGGTTTTTTCCTAGACGCGCAAACAGGAAATACTTCAGATGATATTTTCATGCATAGAAAATTTACAAATTATGAGGCTTTAATTCCTGGTGATGAGGTAAATGTATTTGTATATAGAGATTCTAAAGATAAATTAGCTGCTACTTTAAACCCTCCATTAGCTAAAGTTGGCGAAATAGGTTACTTTGAAGTTGTAGATGCTACTAAAATAGGTTACTTTATTAATATTGGACTTGAAAAGATATTTTAGTTCCTTTTAGTTCAAAGCATTATGATCTAAAAAAAGGTGATAAATATTTATTTTATATATACTTAGATAAAACTGAAAGAATAGCTGCTACTACTAGAATAGAAGGTTACTTATCTACTGACTCTGAGTATAAAGTAGGAGATAATGTTACAGGTGTTGTTTATGGATTCCAAACTAACGATAGTGCGATGGTTTGTGTTGACAATAAATTTGAAGGAGTTATACTTCATAACGAATACTTTACAAAACTTAACATCGGAGACAAATTAAATTTAAATGTTATAAAAGTATACGAGGACGGTAAGCTAGGTCTTACTCCAAGACAAGGTAGAGAGCAAGAATTAAATGAGTTAGAAAGTAAAATCATAAACCATCTAAATAATGCTTCTAGAGGGTTCATGCCTTTAAATGATAAATCTGATCCAGCTGATATCGCATCAGTATTTGGTTGTAGTAAGAAAAACTTCAAACGTACACTTGGAGTTCTTATGAAAAAAGGGTTAATATCTCAAGATGAAGAAGGAACTCGTCTAATATAAAGAAAGAGTATGGATACCCATACTCTTTTTTTATTTTTCCTTTGTATCTTTAATTTCACCAGTATATATATCTATTTTGTGAGTTCCCATATCTTGTTCGTGATAATGAACCTCTCCTTCATCGTCTTTTTCTTCTATAGATACATTAACTTTAACTTCATAGTTATTACCCACTTGCTTTATATCTTCTTCCGTATTAGACACCCCATCTCCATATGTAGCCTTCAATACCTTTAGTGCATTTTCTTTTGAGATTGGTTCTATCTTATTTTTATCTTTATTTTCAGATATTTCAATTTGATCTTCCTTTGAATTTAAAGGATTTTTCCTATTTTCAAAAACAACTGAAACTAGCACACCAACTACTAATATGCTGATTATTCCTATTATAATATTTTTTTTACTCATATAAATTCTCCATACTATATTTTTATATAATTTAACTTTTTATAAAATATAGTATACCATATATTTTAAATATAAAAAAAGGGCACTATTTAGTACCCTTTTTATCCTATTCCCCCCGAAACAGTTCTACTCATTAAATTGTGGTAAATAATCTTTGTGAGCTTCCATCATTTCATCTAATATAGTTTTAGCTAGATCATCAGAAGGTATTAATGGATTTATACATAGTGCTAGATATGCTGCATTGTAATCTCCATATACAGCAGCTTTTGCTGCCAACATTTCAAATGATTTTATTTGGCTTACTAATCCATCTACAGCATCTGGTAAATATCCTATAGATAATGGTTTAGGTCCATTTTTTGTTATAACACTACTTACTTCAACAGCTTGATTATCTTTAAAGTTTCTTATAGCACCATTATTAATTGTATTAACTACTTGAATATCTCTTTTATCATTATATATAGAACTTATTAAATTACACGCTGCATCACTATAATAAGCTCCTCCTCTTTTTTCTAATTGAGGTGGTTTTATATCTAGATTCTCATCTTTATATAATTCAAATAATTGATCTTCTAGCTCTTTAACAACTTGCCCTCTAGCTTTCCCTTTTGCAAATTCATTTAATTCTTCTTCTAACATTTCTTTAGTTTTGTAATAGTATCTATGGTATGGACAAGGAACTAATCCTAAATTTTTAACGAAATCTGCATTAAACTCTATAGCTTTTATATTTTGCATTGTTAATTTTGAGTGTACAAATTTATCTATAGCTTCATCTGTAACATCCTCTCCATCTAAAGCTACGTTAAGCCCATAAACCATATGGTTAAGTCCAGCAAAATCCATTTGAATTCTTTCATTTTCAACTTCAAATAATTTAGCTATTCCATTTCTCATTCCTATAGGGACATTGCATAATCCTATATAGTTTTTAAAATCAGTATATCTAAATACAGCTTCTGTTATTACACCTGTAGGATTTGTAAAGTTTATTATCCATGCGTTAGGACATAACTCTTCAACATCTTTTATTATATCAAGAACAACAGGTACAGTTCTTAATGCTTTAAAAAGCCCTCCTGCCCCATTAGTCTCTTGCCCTATTACTCCATGTGATAAAGGTATACTTTCATCTTTAATCCTAGCCTCTAACAATCCTACCCTTAATTGTGTAGTAACAAAATCTGCACCCTTTAGTGCCTCTCTTCTATCTAACGTTAAATGTATTTCCATGTCTATTCCAGCTTTTTTAACCATTCTTTTTGCTAGATTTCCAACTATTTCTAATTTATGCTTACCTTCTTCTATATCAACCAGCCATAATTCTTTTACTGGCAACTCTTTGTATCTTTTTATAAACCCTTCTACAAGTTCCGGAGTATAACTTGATCCTCCACCTATAGTTACTATCTTTAGTCCTTTTTTCATAGTCATATCTCCTATCGTTATTTCTAAAATTCTAAATCGTCAAAGCTGAAATCGTCATCATTTCCCTGATCTGTAGCTAAAGTAGCTTTTCTTTTGTCTATTTTCTCTGATGCTATTACAAATGGTATATATATAACTATTGATATTAATAGATTAACTGCTGCTAAAACTGCTCCAGTCCAGTGACCAGTTGCTAAAAATCCACCTAATATAGGTGGTGTTACCCACGGTATTTTAGCTGCAATTACTGGCATTACCAATCCCATATCTATTGCCAAATATGCAACTGCTGAACATACAACAGGAGCTAAAACGAAAGGTATCATATATATTGGGTTTAATACTATTGGTAATCCAAATATTACTGGCTCACTTATATTGAATATCGACGGTGCTAATCCTAAAGCTATCATGTCCTTACGTCTTCTTCCAGCTATTATTAAAGCTATTATTAATCCAAGAATCATACCTGATCCACCTAAGTATACAAATGCATCAAAGAATGCTCCTGCTAAAGTATGGAACCCTTCAGTAGCTCCAGCTTGTGCTAATGCTGCATTTTCTGCTCCTAAATCCATTAATAATGTTTCTGTTATAGGCATTGCTATGTTTGCCCCATGAAGTCCTATAGTCCATAATGCATGTATAAAGAAAGTAATTAACATAGTTGAGCCTAATGAGTCTGCTGCTCCTTTTAACGGTGCCGCTAGATAAGTATTTAATAAATCATTTAAGAATAATCCGCCTGATAATGTTTTTATTAATAATCCAATTGCTCCAAATATAGCTATAGTTAGCATACCTGGTATTAACTTAGCAAAAGATCTTGCTACTGCCGGTGGTACTCCATCTGGCATTTTTATATTTATTTTCTTAATCCTAGATAACTTAACAAATATTTCAGTTGCTAGTAATCCTATTACTATCGCTGTAAATAATGCAGAGTTTGAAATATATCCACTTGGGACAAATCCCCATCCACTAACTTTATCTCCTGCTTCAGTAACTATGTTAGCTACTTGAGGTGACATTACAAAAAATATACTAAGAGCTATAAGTCCGGCTTGTAAACCATCTTCATCGTATGATTTTGCAAGATTATAAGCTACTCCTACAACTAAGAATAAAGCCATAGTTGCAATTGATCCCCACCATAAATCTCCACCTAATGTAGTCCAAGTCTCTCCAAAAGTATTTTTCATAAAATTTTGATAAGCTGGTATAGGTAAATTATTTACTAATGTAGCTAATGCCCCTATCATAGTTATTGGTATCATTGCTACGAATCCATCTCTTACAGCTACTAAATGCCTTTGTGCTCCTAGCTTTCCAGCTACTGGGATAATATACTTATCCATAAACTTCATTATCGCTCCCATAATAATCCTCCCTTTAATTTTTAGAAATCGTTTTCTTGAAACTCACATAAATCCTTATTAGCTAAATAAAAATGTTTATAAATACATAGTTTATATAAACTTATGATTCATAAAGTTTATATATTATTTTTATTGTTATATATATTATATTTTAAATGTATATACATTTCAAGTCTTTTACAAAAAACATTTTCCCTTTTTTGAAAATTTTACTTTATTAAATTTTCCTCAATAAAAAAACTGCATCTGACTATTCAGATACAGCGCTTAAAGTTAGTGTATACCCATAATGATAGGTATGTGAGTATTCAAAAACATCACTATTGTGTAATTTACAAACCTGACTTATATATAATAAAGCTTCTGGTTTTGTTAAGTCTAGTAAATTAGCTAACTCATCATTTGCTAAAACTGAACTTACTTCTCGTTCAGATATAGCTATCTTATATCCACAAACTTCTTCAACATAGTTATATAAAGATCCTTCACAATGAGATTTTTTTAAATTTGGAAATAATTTTACAGGCATATACGTCTCCATATATGATATTTTCTTATCATTAGCTAAACGTATTCTTTTAATTTCCCATACATTTTCTTTTTCAGTAAGATTTAATTTGTTCATAAGCTCTTCATCAGCCTCAATAACATTAAGCTCCTCCAATATATTAGAAACTTTGTACCCCTTATTTTCCATTTCTTCTGTGAAACCGCTTACCGCAGATATGTTATCATACACTTTATTTGCTAAAACAATACTACCTACACCTCTTTGCCTAGTTATATATCCATCTTTAACTAAATTATTTAATGCTGATCTTACAGTCATTCTTGTTACATTAAATTCTTCACTTAATTGTTTTTCAGAGGGTATTAATTCTCCTTGCTTTAAAGTCTTTGACTGTATTAAATTTTTAATGTGACTTTCTATTTGTTTATAAATAGGTTCATTCATATTTACTTCCCCTTTTGTAGTTAAATTGTATATATATTTACTTTTAATATTTATACATTCAATTATAGACTATATTAAAATTTTTTTCCATCTCTACATATATTTAATTATAAAAGGATGAATATATAAGCTTTCACTTATACATTCATCCTTTTGTCTCATCTATTTTGATATAATAGTTTTATATCCTAGCTACGCCAGTTTTTATCGCCGCTTCTTTTATAGCTTCTGCTACATTTTTAGCTACATCTCTATCAAAAGATTTAGGTAATATATTATCAGGGTTTAAGTCTTCTATTTTTATAGAATTTGCAATTGCATTAGCTGCTGCTATTTTCATTTCTTCATTAATTTCAGTAGCCCTTACATCTAATGCCCCTCTGAATATACCTGGGAATGCAAGCACATTATTTACTTGATTTGGAAAATCACTTCTTCCTGTTCCAACTATATAAGCTCCACCCGCTTTTGCTTGGTCTGGCATTATCTCTGGAGTTGGATTTGCCATTGCTAATATTATAGATTTCTCGTTCATAGTAGCTACCATTTCTTTTGTTACACAGTTAGGTCCTGAAACTCCTATAAATACATCTTTATTTTTTATTACATCAGCTAATAATCCTTTTTCGTTATGGATATTGGTAACCTTTAACATTTCTTCTTGAGCCCAGTTTAAATCATCCATACCTTCTTCTAAAGCTCCATTTAATCCACATAACACAATATTTTTAACTCCCATGCTGATTAACATTTTAGCTATTGCTAATCCAGCTGCTCCAGGTCCATTTATAACAATTTCTAGATCTTCTATTTTTTATTTATTAATTTTAATGAATTTATTATAGCCGCAGATAAAACTATAGCTGTTCCATGTTGATCATCATGAAAAACTGGTATGTTTAACTCTTTTTTTAATTTCTCTTCTATTTCAAAACATCTTGGAGCACTTATATCTTCTAAGTTGATTCCTCCAAATACAGGTTCCATTAATTTTACAGTATTTACTATTTCATCTACATCCTTCGTCTTTAAACATATTGGAAATGCATCTACATTTGCGAATTCCTTAAATAGTATTGCTTTTCCTTCCATTACTGGTATTGATGCACTAGCTCCTATATTACCTAAACCTAATACAGCACTTCCATCACTAACTACACCAACCATATTTCCTTTTGATGTATATTTATATACTAAATCTTCATCTTTAGATATTTCCAAACACGGAGCTGCAACTCCTGGAGTATATGCAATAGATAAATCATCTTTATCTTCAACTTTAACTTTACTAGAAATAGTTATTTTCCCTTTATTCTTTTCATGCATTTCTAATGCTAACTCTGAGTAATTTTTAGTCATAACCTAACCTCTTTCATATTTTGATTTATAGTTATTTATTTATTTCATAAATGTTATTGCCATAACAATCGATTGCAACTACTGCAAATAAGTCCTCAACCTCTAATCTTCTTACAGCTTCTGCTCCTAAATCATCATAAGCTATAACTTCAGCCTTTTTAATAGAGTTTGATATATATGCACCTGCGCCACCTATAGCAGCTAAATATGCACATACATTTTTTTCATCGAATCGATAACTGTATCGTTTCTCTTTCCTTTACCTATCATTAACTTTAATCCTCTATCTAATAAAGGAGCTGTTAAGTCATCCATTCTATAACTTGTCGTAGGTCCAGCAGCACCTATTACTTCTCCATATTTATGAGGTGTTGGTCCTACATAATATATAGCTTGCCCTTCTACGTTAAAAGGCAATTTTTCACCTTCTTTTATAGAATTAACCATTCTTTGATGCGCTGCGTCTCTAGCTGTATAAATTACACCACTTATACTTACCATTTCTCCACACTTTAGCTCTTTTATTGTTTCATTATCTATGGGAAGAGTTATCTTTCTCATTTTTATCCCCCTTTATATTATAGCCTTTTTATGTCTTGCCGCATGACAGTTTATATTTACTACTACAGGAAGCCCAGCTATATGAGTTGGAAATGTCTCTATGTTAACTGCAAGCGCAGTTGTATTTCCACCTAATCCTTGAGGCCCTATTCCTAGGTTATTTATTTCTTTTAATATTTGTATTTCTAAATTTTTTATATTTTCATCTTTATTATGTGCTCCTATATCCCTTAATAAAGATTTTTTTGCTATCTGTGCACATTTTTCAATAGTTCCTCCAATTCCAACACCAACAACTATAGGTGGACATGGATTTGGCCCAGCTTCTTTAACAGTATCTATAATAAAGTTTTGTATTCCTTTTATACCATCAGATGGCTTTAACATTTTCATCTTGCTCATATTTTCACTACCAAATCCCTTTGGTGCAAACTCTATAGTTATTTTATCACCCTCAACTATATCGTAATGAATTATTGCAGGTGTATTATCTTGTGTATTTTTTCTATTTATTGGAGTTACAACTGATTTTCTTAAAAAGCCATCTTCATAACCTTGCTTTACACCTTCATTTATTGCATCGCTTATATTTTTACCTTCTACGTGTACATCTTGACCGATACTTACAAAAAATACAGCCATTCCAGTATCTTGACATATAGGCATTTGTTTTTCTTTTGCAATTTCACAATTTTTTATTAATATTATTTAATATATTTTTCCTAGTTCGCTATTTTCTTTTTCTTTATTTTCTTTTAAAGATTCTACAACATCTTCCCCTAGGTATATATTTGCTTTTATACACATATCTCTTACAATTTCTGTAATTTGTGATGACTTTATAATTCTCACGAACTTATCCCCCATTTTCAAGTTTAATATTCGACTATATATAAAACTTTATCATTTTTTAATTATTTTAACAATAACAAAATTCGTTTAATCCCTTCTTCATATTATATTTTATTCAAAAAAAACAAAAGCACATACTGTCCGAAAGTATATGCTTTAATGGGGGATATATGAGTTTTATGGTTGTAAGAGATATCTTAAAGTTTGGGGGAGATTAATTATCTCTTATATTTTAATTATTTACCATTTTTGAATTATATACATTTTATTTAAATATTTTCAATTTATTTTTAATAACTTTATTCATTATCCTCTAAACCTCTATATAATAATTATAGGGGGTGATATATTGGACTTTAATAATATATTTATTCAAATAACTGTTTTGTTCTTGCTTATTTTAGTTGGATACATATCTAGCTTTAAGGGGTTAATAGATAAACATACCACATCTGGACTTACAAAACTGATAATGGGGTTGTTTTTACCATCTATGATAATTAGCGCTATGCAAATGGAATTTAACCCTAGTTTATTAGGTGATATTATATCTTTAATAATAATTTCAATATTAATGTACTCTACAACTATATTGATAGCTTTTTTATTTAAATTTTTTATAAAAGGCGATAAAGATTGCGGTCTTTATCAATATATAATTGTATTCTCTAATGTTGGGTTCATGGGGTATCCAGTTATCGAAGCTGTTTTAGGTAAAGAAGCTATATTTTTTACAGCAATTTTTAATCTGCCTTTTAATTTTTTCGTATTTACAGTTGGAACTTATTTGTTAAATAAACATAATAGTGAATATAAATTTTCAATTAAATCTATTATAAGTCCTCCAATTATAGGGGTCTTAACTGGACTTTCATTATTCCTTTTAAGAATTAAACTTCCACTTCCAATATTTAATACTTTAGATATGCTTGGAAGTATAACAACACCTTTATCAATGATTGTTATAGGAAGCTTATTAGCTAGTTCTCCTATTAAAGAAACTTTTATAAATAAAAAATTATATATAGTATCCTTTATAAGACTTTTAGTTGTTCCATCTGTTGTTTATTTTCTATTAAGCTTATATATTAAAAATCCATTATTATTAGGTGTGCCTGTAGTTATATCTGCAATGCCTGCAGCATCAAATACTGCAATCATGGCAAAGAGTTATGATGCAAATGATCAACTTGCATCTCAAGCTGTATTTTTAACTACACTAATATCTATAGTTACAATCCCTATCATAAGCATAGTTTTACTTAGTTAAAAAATTTACTTGCTTAAGTTATTAAGCTCAATTTACTTAAGCACAAAATAGTTGTCTATTATTTTAGACAACTATTTTTTAGATATATATTTATTATCTTTTATATAATATCTCCATAAATAATCTTTAGCTTCTTGAGCATAATCGATATTTACACGTTTGCTTTCAATAATTTCAAAATTTGATTCCTTACCATTATCAATAGAATCTTTTACAAACAGCTCATTACCTAATACACTTTTAAAATTTAAATCTTTTTCAATTTTAAGAGCTTTGCATAATTTTCCTGGTCCATTGGTAATGTTTTTCTTTTGATATGTAGTTAACTCTTCATATACTTTGTCATATCTATTTATTGAAATATCATCAATTCCTTTAATAGGCTCTACCGCTCTTATAAGTACGCACTGCGGTGTATCTTTAATATTTGCAGAAATATTTAAACAGTAATACATTCCGTATATTAAATAAACATATATAGTTCCTCCATCTTCATATAATGGAGCTGTTCTATCTGTTCTTCTATCACCATATACATGAGCAGCCTTATCCGTTATTCCCATATAAGCTTCAGTTTCAACTATTTTAACTATAATTTCTTTATCATCATATTTTCTCACTAAATACTTTCCAAGTAATTGTTTTGATAAAGTAACTGCATCTTGCCTGAAAAAATCTACATTCATTTAATCCCAACTTTCTTTTTAACTTACTTATATTATATCTTCAAATTTACTATTTATAACTTTTTGTAAGTCGAATGGATTTAGTTCTATTTGATATCCTATTTTACCAGCACTCACTATAATATTTTCTAAATCTTTTCCTGTTTCATTTATAAAAGTTTTATATAGTTTTTTCATTCCTACAGGAGAACATCCACCTCTTATATATCCAGTAAGTTTGTTTATATCACTTACATGTATCATCTCTACCTTTTTTTCTCCTGCTACTTTTGCAGCCTTTTTTAAATCTAAATTTTCATTAACAGGTATCACATATACATATAACTCTTTACTAGTTCCTTGTGTAACCAAAGTTTTATATACTTCACTTACATCTCTTCCAATCTTATTCGCTACAGATACTCCATCCACATGATCATCTGAAACATCATATGAAAGCATATTATATTTTACTTTTTTAGAATCTAAAATTCTCATTGCATTAGTTTTTACTTTTGTTTTAGCCATAAAAAATCACACTCCCTAAAATAACTTATATGTTAAATTTAACATATATTTCTTATCAATCACACCTCTTAGATTTCATAAACCCTTTATACCAACTGATTTTATCATCAATTTTATCTAGGTTTTTTTGTAATAACTCAAACTCTTTTAATATGTGTTCCCTATGAGAATTAAAAATTTCTAACCTCTCTTCTAAAGTTTCATCTCCTTGTGAACAAAGTTTAAAATAAGATTTTATATCTTTTATGGACATTCCCGTAGCTTTAAGGCAACACACCATTTCAATTTGGTCTAAATCTTCATCTGTAAAATAACGTATACCATTTTTATTTCTATGAGGTGAAATTATATTTTCTTTTTCATAGTAGCGAATTGTATGCTGAGTTAAATTAAATTTTTTAGCTACCTCTGAAATTGTATAATTCATTCTTCATCCTCCTATGATTTATTTAGCTATACATTACTTCTTATAAAAATAATTGTCAATATTTAAAACAAAAGCTATTGACTTAGAGTTAACTCTAAGTATTAATATTAGCTTAAGAAACTTCTATTAAATAACTACACGATTTAAATTAAGTATAAAAATTTAGGAGGAATTGAGTTTGTTAAACTTTGATTATCAAAATAGAACTAGAATAATTTTTGGAAAAAATGAACATAGAAATATAGGAAAGTTAATAAAACCTTATGCAAATAAAGTTTTATTCCACTTTGGTGGACAAAGCATAAAAAAAAGTGGAGTATATGAAGATGTAATAAATTCACTTTTAGAAAACCAAATAGACTTTGTTGAACTCGGAGGAGTAAAACCAAATCCTCGTTTATCTCTTGTTAACGAGGGAATTGAACTATGCAGAAAAGAAAAAGTAGACTTTATCTTAGCTGTAGGTGGAGGAAGTGTAATAGATTCTGCTAAAGCTATAGCAATCGGCATCCCTTACAACGGAGATGTTTGGGATTTCTACTGCAAAGATATAGAAATTAAAGAAGCTATTCCAGTTGCAACTATTCTAACTATACCAGCAGCCGGAAGTGAATCTAGTACTGGAACAGTTATTACTAATGAAGAAAAACAACTAAAATTATCTTGTGGTTGCGAATTACTTAGACCTTTATTAAGCATCATTAATCCAGAACTATATTTCACATTGCCAAGAAATCAAATTGCTAATGGAATTAGTGATATGATGAGTCATATAATGGAACGTTATTTTACTAATACGTCTAATACAGATTTAATTGATGGATTATGCGAAAACACATTAAAAACTATAATGAAAAATGGATCAATTATTATAAACGATAATAAAAACTATGATGCTTGGGCTGAAATAGCTTTATCTGGAAATATTGCTCATAACGGGTTACTTGGTTTAGGAAGAGAACAAGATTGGGCTTCTCATAAAATAGAACATGAGCTTAGCGCTATATATGATGTTGCACATGGAGCAGGACTTTCTGTCATAACCCCTGCCTGGATGAAGTATGTATATAAAGAAAACCCACCTATGTTTGAGCAATTCGCTATAAATGTTATGGGTGTTGAAAGTACATCTAAATCTCAAGAAGAGATCATAAATGAGGGAATTGAAAAATTAAAATCATTCTATAAAAAACTTGAATTACCTACTAGTTTAAAAGAACTTAATATCAACGAGTCTAATTTAGAGTTAATGGCAAAAAAATCTACTAACTTTAAAGATGGGAAAGAAATTCTTATTGGTGGACTAAAAAAACTTAATTGGGAAGATGTTCTAGCTATATATAATTTAGCTTTATAATTATTTTTATATTAAAAATACCCATAATAATTCTATATGGAATTATTATGGGTATTTACATTTTATTGTAATTTTATTAACTTATTTTACTATACAAATGGATTATAGAATCTATTTCCATTTTTAAATGTAATATATAAAGATCCAAATAATATTACTATAGCTAATAATATTGCTACGTAATCACTAGTTCTAAACTTTCTTGCATTATACCAGGTACGTTTTCTTTTATTTCCAAATCCTCTAAGTTCCATAGCACAACTTATAACTTCTATTCTCTCTAAACTTGAGAATATTAGTGGCATAAGTATAGATGAAATATTTTTTATACGCTTTCCTAACTTTTCTTTTTTAGACATATCTATTCCTCTAGCTTGTTGTGCATATGATATATCATGATAATCTCTTTGTATATCTGGTATATATCTTAGAGCTATTGCAACAGAATATGCAATTTTATAATTTATACCAAGCTTATTTAATGATGCTGCAAATTCACTCGGATCAGTAGTAACTATAAATAGTAATGCCATAGGTATAGTTGCAAATATTTTTAAATTAAAATTTAATTGATAAAATAACTGCTCAGCTGTTACTGTATATGGTCCTATTAATTTAATTAAGTCCGTTCTTGTTCCATATATTTCAACACCTTGATACGGTCCTAATATAAATATGGCAATATTATTTAACACCATAAAGAATAAAATGAAATATATAACAAAAGCTACATCTTTAAATTTAACTTTTGATATTTTAAATATTATTAAACTTAATACTAACATTCCTACAAGAACTCTAGTATCGTAAGTTATCATAGAAGCTATTGACCAAGCCATGAAAAATATTAATTTTGTAGCACCTGTTAAATTATGGATAGGCGAATCTTCTTTTATATATGATAGCATTGTTGTTTTCATACTCTTCTAATCCTCCTATCATAATCAATAAATTTATTTACAAATTTTCTTGGGTCACTTACCCCACATTTTATAGCTAACTCATAAACAGATGTTTCTTTTAGGTTTGCATGATTTATAACTTCACTATTAGTTAAAACATTAGCTGCTGTATCGTCATCTAGTTTAATACCATCTGCTATAACTATCGCTCTATTTGTATATTCAAGCATTAAATGCATATCATGAGTTATCATTATTATAGTTACACCTTTTCTATTTAAATCTGCTAAAAATTCCATTATCTCATTATAATGTTTAAAATCTTGTCCTGCTGTAGGCTCATCTAAAATTATTATTTCTGGATTTAAAACTAATATAGAAGCTATAGTTACACGTTTTTTCTGTCCATAACTAAGTGCTGATATAGGCCAATTTCTATACTCATATAATCCACAAACTTTTAATGTTTCATATACTTTTTCCTTTATTGTTTCTTCATCAATACCCCTAAATCTAAGCCCTAATGCAACTTCATCAAAGATCATAGTCTTAGAAATCATTTGATTAGGATTTTGCATTACAATTCCTATTTTTTCCGCACGCTCTTTTATAGAATCATCTATTATATCTCTATTATTTAAAAGTATTTGTCCACTTGTTGGTTTATAAAAGCCACATACTAATTTAGATATAGTAGATTTTCCTGCCCCATTTTTTCCTACTATACTAACCATTTCACCTTTATTTATTTTAAATGATATATCTTTTAATATAGGCTTATTTTTTTCATATTTAAATGATACATTCTTTAATTCAAGTAATACATCTTCATTGATTTGTTCTTCATGTATATTACTATTACTATCCCATTTCTTTAAACAATCGCTACATTTGTTTATATCTATAGTATTTATATGTCCAGGATTCATATCAGGATTTATATCTACCCCTGCATATTTAAGAGCTGTAACATATAATGGTTCTCTTATTCCGTTTTCAATTAAAATATCTGAAGATATCAGCTCATCAGCATTCATATCTGCAACTATTTCACCTTCACTCATAACTATAATTCTATCAACATCACAATGAAGAACATCTTCTAATCTGTGCTCTATTATAAGAATTGTTTTATTTGTTTCACTTTTTATTCTATCTATAAGTTCTATTGCACTTTTCCCTGTAGCTGGGTCTAAACTAGCTAAAGGTTCATCAAATAACAATATATCTACATCATCAACAGTAACTCCTGCTAATGTAACTCTCTGCTTTTGTCCTCCTGATAAACTATAAGGAGCTGAATCAAGTTGTTTATCTATTCCTACTAATTTCGAAACTTTTTGCACCATAGATTTCATTTTACTTTGAGAGGTACAGTCATTTTCTAACTTAAATGCTATATCCTCAGCAACTGTTAATCCTATAAATTGGCTATCGGGATCTTGAAGTACAGTTCCTACTATTTTAGATATTTCAAATATTCCCATATCTTTAGTTTCTTTCCCCATTATTTTCAAGCTACCCGTACTATTTCCTTGATAATAAAAAGGTGTAAGACCATTTATACAATGAGCTAAAGTACTTTTTCCAGAACCTGACGGACCTACTACTAATACCTTCTCTCCTTCATAAATTGTAAGATTGATATTTTTTAATGTAGGTTTAGCTTGAACTCTATATTTAAAAGTAAAATCTTTAAATTCTATTATTTTCTTTTTCATACGAATCTCCTTTTATAGTTCTTTATCTAAACTTCCCGTTGGTATCTTAGTCTTAGCATAACTTTTTATTATGGCAGTTCCTAAAACAGCTACTGTAATTATATTGCCTATTCCTCCTAAAACACCTTGTAAATATACTTTAGATGCAGGTTCTGCATAAATAAATATATCTAGAGTTGGAGCCACTACAAACCATGCAAGGGCATTTGCTATTATCTGAGTAATATTAAAAATTATTATTTCTTTTTTATTAAACTCTCCGCCACTTATATTAATTTTTTTATATATAAGACCAATTACTAAACCAACTACAGCTGATGCTATAACCCAACTAAACCATGGTGAACCATAAAATATAGAATCCTTTAAACAGTGCCCTATAAAACCTATTAAAAATCCTGCAAGTGGACCATACATAAGAGCCATTAATGCTAAAAATGCATATGCAGTTTCTATATTAGTATTTGGAATTCCCGTTGGTATAGATCCAAAACGTCCTAATATCATAAATACTGCAGACCCTATCCCTATAGCAACTATAGTTTTTATAGTAAGCTTATTTCCCATACATCTCTCCTCCTTTTCTATTTTATTTTGGATAATTTATAAATATTTAAAGCAAGTATTATTCTAAATTTTAATAAGCACAAGACTTGCTAAATCCTTATATTTTAAATTTTGTCATAACTTTTATTATAAATATTTTATCGAAAAATGTCAATTTGCATCAATTTAAATTATAATAAAAAGCCCATTTAAAAAATGGGCTTTTTATGTTTATCTTTTCTTTCTTTTATCTTATTAGTTTTACTGTTTCTTTCGTTTTTTCATTTCTATTATTTCTAGAGTTATTGTCTCTAGAGTCTTTATTTCCGCGTTTTCCTCGACTATCGTCTTTTTTATTTCCTCTTGATGAAGATTTAGATGAAGAGTTTTTAGTTTTGCTTTTATTGTTATAATTTCTAGGATGCTCACCTCTAGGTTTTATTAAACATCTTGGACCAAATCCTATTAAATCTTCTCTTCCAGCTTCAACTAATGCTGCATGAACTAATTCATAGTTTCTTGGAGCTCTATATTGAAGCAATGCTCTTTGCATAGCTTTTTCATGTTTAGACTTTGGAACATATACAGGTTTCATAGTTAACGGATCTATACCTGTATAGAACATTGTAGTTGATAAAGTTCCTGGTGTTGGATAAAAATCTTGAACTTGTTCTGGTTGATATTTAGTGTCTCTTAAATATTCAGCTAATTCTATTGCTGAGTTCAAAGTAGAACCTGGATGCGAAGACATTAAATACGGTATAATATATTGTTTTTTCCCAACTTTTTCACTTAACCTAAAGAATTTATCTCTAAATTTATCATAAGTGTTACCTGCTGGCTTTTGCATATGATCTAAAACTTCTTCAGCTATATGCTCTGGTGCAACTTTTAATTGTCCACTTACATGATGTTCAACAAGTTCTTTAAAGAACTTATCATTTTTATCTGCCATTACATAGTCATATCTTATTCCTGAACGTACAAACACCTTTTTAACTTTAGGTAAACTTCTTACTTTTCTTAAAAGTTCTAAGAAATCTGAGTGATCAACCTTTAAGTTTTTGCATGGTTCTGGGTGTAGACATTGTTTATTTTTACAAGCACCTTTAGTTATTTGCTTTTTACAAGCTGCATCTCTAAAGTTTGCTGTTGGTCCACCAACATCGTGTATATATCCTTTAAAATCATCTAGTTCAGTTATATATTTAGCTTCATCTAATATAGATTCATGGCTTCTACTTTGTACAGCTCTTCCTTGATGGAATGTTATAGCACAGAAAGAACAACTCCCAAAGCATCCTCTAGAACTTACGATTCCAAATTTAACTTCTTCTATTGCTGGTATTCCACCCATAGCTTTATATATAGGATGATAATCCTTAGCATAAGGAAGTGCATAAACCGCATCTAGTTCTTCTCTATTTAATGGTTTTTCAGGCTTGTTTTGAACTAAATACTTATCTCCATGTCTTTGTATTATAACCTTACCTCTATATGGATCTTGTTCATCATACTGAATTTTAAATGCTTTAGCATATTCTTCTTTACTTGAAGAAACATCTTTAAATGATGGTATCTCTACATAATCATCATATATTTCATCTTTACTATCTGCTATATAACAAGTCCCATTTACATGTCTTATATACTTTGGTTCAAAACCATCATTTAATGCATTTGCAACTTCTACGATTTGTTTTTCACTCATACCGTAAACTAACAAATCAGCTTGACTATCTATAAGCATAGATTTTCTTACTCTATCACTCCAATAATCATAATGCGCAAACCTTCTTAAACTAGCTTCAATTCCACCTATTATTATTTTCGCATCTTTATATGCTTCTCTTATTTTATTACAGTAAACTATAACAGCTCTATCCGGTCTAAGCCCCATTTTAGCTCCTGGAGAATACATATCTTTATCTCTATGTTTTTTACTTACTGAGTAATGATTTACCATAGAGTCCATATTTCCAGAGTTAACTAAAAATCCTAGTCTAGGCTCTCCTAATTTCATAAAGTCTTCTGTTGTTTTCCAATCTGGTTGTGCTATTATTCCAACTTTAAATCCTGCGTTTTCTAAAACTCTAGATATTATAGCTGTACCAAAACTATGATGGTCTACGTAAGCATCTCCTGTTACTAATACGAAGTCTACCTGTTCCCATCCTCTATCTACCATGTCTTGTTTGCATATTGGTAAAAATTTATTTGTCATTTAATCACCTACTTATATGTCATTTATATTTATTATTAACTACTTTTATTAACTCGAATCAAATTTTCTTCCTAAGTTTCTATTATACCATTAACTTAGCTAGTATTTGTATGATTTTTTATTTCCATCAAAAATTATATTAACTTAACTGCCTACAAGTTCATAATATATACAAAAAGTGCTAATCGTATTAACTAGCACTTTTAACTTTATCATCTTAATACTGTTTTAGTTTTTATATCATGTTTATTTTCTCTGTAAAGTTTATTCGATTTTAATAAATATACATATATACTTATCATAAGTATTCCTTTTATTATACTAGTTATGGTTATACTCCACCAAACTCCGCTCAAGCCTAAAATTCCTGCGCTTGATAAAAAATACGCTAGAGGAACCCTAGCTCCCGTTAATACAGTGACCAAAATAGATGGTATATACGTTCTTCCTATCCCCTTAAATGCTCCTGATGTTATTATCTCTACACACATAAACAACTGAGAATAACCTAATATTTTTAAATATTTTGCACCTTCAGTTATGGTTTCATTTTCATTTATAAATATAGTAAATATAGATTTTCCTCCAAATATTAAAATTAATGTATTTGATATTCCTAATAAACTAGCAATTATAAGTGTTATCTTAAATCCTTTATTTATTCGGTCGTATTTGTTAGCTCCATAATTTTGACCTGAAAAGCTACTAAACGCTACAGCTATTCCATCTGCAGTCATCCAAGAAATAGCCTCTATCTGAGCACCAACCTTTTGCGCTGCAATAGCTACTGGTCCCCATGATGCTACAATCACTCCAAGTGCCATAGAAAATATAGTAAACATACCACTTTGTATTGCTACTGGCATACCTAATTTAACCAAAGCCTTATAATATTCAAAATTTATATTTTTAAAAAACATAATTTTAAAATATTGATCATTTTTCTTTATAATCAATCCTATAAAACACACTGTAACTATAACTTGAGAAAAAACTGTAGCTATAGCAGCTCCTGCTACTCCTAATTTAGGTATCGGTCCAAAACCTATTATAAGCATTGGATCTAATATAATATTAGTTATAAGTCCTATGGTATTTATTCTAAATGGAGTTTTGCTATTACCCATTCCATTGAAGATAGCAGTAAATACAGGGTTTATAAAATAAAATATCATTCCTATAGCTACTATGACAAGATACTCCTTAGACATTCTTATAACATCTACATCCCCAATATTAAAAACTCCAATTAACTCATTTTTAAATATCAACAAAGTTAAAGTATATAAAATAGCCAATATTATGTTAACTTCTATTGCTGCTTTTATATATGCTTTAGTGCTTTCCACATCATTTTTTCCCATACTTTGTGCTACTTGTACTTCTCCTCCAACTCTAGATATAGCTATAAGTGCCATTCCTAGCCACGGAAAAAAACCTGCTGTACCTACTGATGCCACAGCACTGCTTCCAGCTTTTCCTACCCATAGCATATCTATCATGTTATACGCCATTTGTATAAAAGATGTTCCCATTATAGGAAGTGCTAGTTTTATTAGCTTTTCTGTAATTTTCCCCTCTGTTAAATTTATTCTTTCTTTCATATATACACCTCTTTTCTTAAAGAATTTTCTGACATTCATCTATACATTATAATAATATCTATTAATCAATTTTTTTGCTATATTATTTTTTTAATAACAAAAGCTTGATTATATAAAATATAATCAAGCTTTTTATTAAAGTGATTTGTACATTATTTCAAATTTATTTTTTATAACCTTATATTGACTTACCATTCATTTAAATGTTGGAATATACTTTTATCTAAGTGTTCATCTTTGTATGAATGCAATAAATTGTTTCCACCTTCTATTCCCATATCAATAGCATTTATAGTATGTTTAATTAATTCCTTATCATTATCTATAAACATATCCTTTAATTTTTCAAACATACTCGCCATCTCTCCAGCTACACCTAATGAAGTTGCAGGCTCTCCACCAAGTTGCTTTATATATGAGCTTACTTTTTGGTCTTGTTCTCTAAATATTACCATACTTTTTGTAAGTTCACTTTTCAATTCTTTATTTTCAGCTTTATCTTGATAAACTCTAAATGTGTCTGCTCCCATATGAATTCCTCTTAAAAACTTATTTAACTCTTTTATAAGTTCATCATGTTTATCCATAATTATCACCTCATCCTTAGTTTTCTACCAAAGATTTATATTATTCACATAAATTAAAATATATTATTTTCAAAGTGTCTGCATCTATTTATCATAAATTCCATAGTATTTAAAAATTCATCAACTTCTTCAGTTGTATTGTAAAGCCCTAAACTAGCTCTAACCATACCAGCTGCTTTACAATCTCTATTTAATAGTTTTTGAGCTTCTAGGTCACCTATCCCAAGTAATCTTCTTACATAAGTGTGTGCACAAAATGCTCCTTGTCTTACAGCAATTCCTCTAATATAAGATAATCTATCGGCTACTGAATCAAAATTTATACCGTCTACATTAAAAGTTATAACTCCTAATCTATCTTTGTCATTTGAGTCTCCATAAAGTACTACTCTATCAATATCTTCAAGCCCTTTGATAAGCCTATTTTTTAAAAGTTCTTCATGTTCTTGAATTTTGTCAAATCCAATTTCTTTTAATTTGTTCATAGCTGTGTACAAAGCTACAACGCCTAAATAGTTAGGAGTTCCCGCTTCAAATCTTGATGGTAATTCACTCCAATAAATATCATAATCAAAAACTAAGTCTACAGCTCCTCCACCTTTTAAAAATGGTTCTTTATCTTCTAAATATGATTTCAGCCCAACAACTACTCCAGTTCCATATGGTGCATACATTTTATGTGCAGATAATACTAAAAAATCTATAGAGTCATTATTTCCGGTTCCTTTCATATTGATTTCTCTATGAGGAGCTAATTGCGCTGCGTCAACAATAATTTTGGCTCCATACTTATGTGCTAGTTTTGCTATATGATGTATTGGATTTACGTATCCTGTTACATTAGATGCTCCAGTTACACTTATAAATTTAACTTCTCCTCTATTTTTAATTAATTGTTCTTCTATATCATCTAATTTTAATTTTCCTTGATCATCTACATCTATATAAATAACATTTGCATTGTACCTCCATGGTAGATCATTAGCATGATGTTCCATTCTTGTAGTAATAACCTTATCATATTTGCTATTTATCAATGCATTTGCTAATAAGTTTATTCCTTCGGTTGTATTTTTAGTAAATATTACAGTATATCGATCATCATCTTTTAAGTTAAAATATTCCTTAACATAATCTCTACATTTTTCATAAACTCTGTTTGAATACTCTGATTTTGGCCCCTTACCTCTACCTATAGATCCATACATTTGCATATGTTTAAAAATTTCTCTGTCTACACATTTAAAAGGAGGTGTTGTCGCTCCATTGTCAAAGCATATAGGTGTTGCATATGCTCCATCTCCTAGTTTTATGGTTAAATCTACTCCATCAAACATAGGTCTATAATTGACTTCTTTTCTATACATTTATTTTCCCCCTAAAAAACAAATTTAAAAATATTTATATTAACTCTTCATTAATAGTATTCAAAATTAGTTCATAATGTGCTTTCATTCTATCTATTGCATGTAAATTTCAAACGTAAAAAGACTATCCTATACCCATTTATTCAATGGTTTTAGGATAGCCTATTTATAAAAAACTTTTAATTGTATCTTTTACATTATCTGATTCCATAATACTAGACATAACTGCGATATCATCACAGTAATTCAAAGTTTCTTTCACATTATTTGGCAAAATACCTCCTAGTGCTATTAACTTTATATCATATCCATTTAATTCACTTTGAGCTTGCTTTAGTAAACTTATTCCTTTTGGCTTTAAATCAATTTTACACTTAGTTTCATATATATGTGAAAATATTAAATACGAAACTGAATATTTTTTCACCTCAATAATTTCTTCTATACTATGTGTAGATACGCCTATAATCTTTTCTTTATATTCAAGGTTATATTTTAATTTATTAAACATATCAAACGGCATGTGTATGCCATCAGCATCTACTAAATTAAAAATTTCATAATTACCATTATTATAATTTTAGTTTCTTTATTTACACGTTCTCTAGTTTTAAAATACAGTTTTTTTAACTCATCATTCTTTAAATCTTTTTCTCTTAATATAATATTTTCAATACCATTAAAAGATGATTCCTCTAATACTTCTAAATATCTTTTCTCATTACATAAATGTCTGTTAGTTATAAGGTACATTGAAATCTTTCCCAGTCTTTAAATATTTGTTGGTACCCTATATCATTAAGCATTTTTTTATTTGTAATACACTACTTTCATCACTTATTTCAAATTGTTCTGTTCCCTCTCCATCTGATGAATGTCCGCCAACATTAGTAGATACTCCCGCACTTAGTTTTGTAACTCCAAGAGGAATTAAATTTTTTCTTAAACTTAAACTTTCTCTAGTAGATAAATTTATTCCCCCTTGATTATCAAACAATCTCATAACCATCATAACTTGTACTAAATCCTTATCACTAACTTCTATAAGATTTTCATAACACCCTTTAAAAGGTCTTATTCTAGGTATTGAGTATGACACATCAACTTGAGGATATTTATTTCTTATGTATTTTCCATGCATTAAAGTAAAAAAAGTTTCTTCTCTAAAATCATTAAGTCCTAATAAAGCTCCTATAGATATACTCCTCATCCCAGATTTTGCAGCTCTCTCTGGAGCATCTAATCTATATTTATAATTAGATTTAGGTCCTTTTAAGTGAACATTTTTATATATTTTTTCATTGTATGTTTCTTGATATACAGTGATACCTTCAACTCCTTTTCATATAGGTATCTATATTCGTCCTCATCCATTGGATAAACCTCTATTGTTATAGAAGGAAATATATCACTTAAAACAGAAACAGCATGTCCTATATATTTTACATCTGAATGAATTTTACTTTCACCTGTTAAAATTAGTAAATGTTTAAATCCATCTTTAGATATAGCTAATCCTTCATTATATATCTCATCTACATTTAGTTTTTTTCTCTTTATATCAGACTCTATATTGTAACCACAGTATACGCATTTATTTACACAAAAATTTGAAATGTACATAGGTGTATATAAAAGTATAGTTTTCCAAAGTATCTATTTGTTATTTCATTTGCCTTTTGGGCCATTAGTTCAAGATACTTAGTTGCTGTTTTTGATAGTAAATTTAATAAGTCATATTCATCTAAACTGTCCTTTTGTATACTTCTTAAAACATCTTCATCACTTACATTTTCCAAATAAGAATTTATATTAAAATCTTTATATGAATCTACAACTTTGTAAAAACTCAATCCTAAACACCTACCTCGCTTAAAAATCCTGTTAAAGGTGATGATGCATTTGCATAATTTGTAACTCTCCCCACCTTAGCTAGATATGCTTCTCTTCCACCTTCGACAGCTAGTTTAAATGCATTTGCCATTTTTACTGAATCTTGAGCACTAGATATTGCAGTATTTACTAATACTGCAGCTGCTCCCATTTCCATAGCTTCCATGGCTTGAGAAGGCTTCCCTATTCCTGCATCAACGATTATAGGTATATCTATTTCATCAATCATAATTTTTATCATTTCTTTCATCTTAAGTCCCCTATTAGATCCAATTGGTGCTCCTAATGGCATAACTGCTGCTGCTCCAGCTTCTACAAGTTTTTTTCCTGCATATAAATCTGGTGTCATATACGGTAATACTATAAATCCTTCATCTGCCAAAATTTTAGTAGCTTTTATAGTTTCTTTGTTGTCTGGTAATAAATACTTAGAATCACTTATCACTTCTATTTTTATGAAATTTCCACATCCCATTTTCCTAGCTATCCTAGCAATTCTAACTGCTTCAACATGATTTGTTGCACCTGAAGTATTTGGTAGTATAGTAATTTTTTTTGGAATATGACTTATAATATTTTCATCTTTATTATCTAAATCAACTCTTCTTAATGCTACAGTTATAATCTCACTTTCACTTGATTCTATAACTTTTGGCAAAATCTCATTTGAGCCATATTTACCCGTTCCTATTAATAGTCTGCTGTTAAATTCATGTCCCCCTAATACTAATTTATCCATTTTTATCCCCCTCTATTTTATATATTCTATCAATATCTTTGTAGCTATATTGGCCATATGGTTTGCACAAATAGATACTCTAGGTGCCATAAGTCCATCCCCTTCTTTTGCTTCACTTACTTCATCTCCACATATAAAAAATTTATCTTTTATCTTTCTTGTTTTTATTATGTTAGAATCATAAAAACCTGCCATTCCAGATGATGAAATAAGGTATTTATTTTCATATTCTTTAATACAAAACTTGCAATTTCAGCTTTGTATTTAGGACTATCAAATGCCTCCATTATAATATCTACATCCTCAAATTCATTTATATTTGATGAATCTATAATTTTATTTACAGTATCTATTTTTATAAATGGATTTATATTTTTTATATGATTTTTAATTGCATCGGTTTTGTACTTACCTATATCACTTATAAAGTATTGTTGCCTATTTAAGTTAGATGGTTCAACTACATCAAAGTCTGCTAATATTAGATGTCCTACTCCTATTCTTGCAAGTGATATAGCGATATTAGAACCAAGACCTCCAAGTCCTAAAACAACGACTTTACCTTTTTTCAAACTAGCATGGATATTTGGAGTATGCCTTGATACCATTAAACTTTCTAGCTCCTCAAATGTAGGAGTTTCTCCTTTTTTTATTAAGGTAACTCTATCTCCATCTTTTAAAAGTTTATTTTCTAAAATAGGATATCCATTTAATATAACTACATCTGCATTCTTTTTAAATCTGTCTTTTATCAAATTAATACTTACTTCATTCTCATTTAAAGTTTCTAAAGTTTCATTTATAAACAGTTTCACTTTACCCCCCTCCTACAAATCTTATAACTTCTACAATATCATCTGACTTTAATATATATGAGCTATATTGATGATTTTCAATGATATCTAGATTAACTTCTACAACAACATTATCAACTTTAAGTTTTAGTTCTTCTAATAAGTTTAAAATTGTAGTATTAGGTTTTAAATAAATCTCTTTCCCATTTACCTTCATATATTCCTCCTTAAATATAAAAAAGCGCCCTCTTTTTAGAGAACGCTTTCATATACATCAAAAATAATGCTTATTAACTATATTAAGCTTCCCTACGCAAGAATTACCTTGATCAGGTTTTTAGGGTCTGAAAGTTACGGCTTTACTTCTCAACTATCCAATCATAGCTCCCCTAGCCTTTTATTCATTTTTACAAGTTGAGTATATCATAGTATTTTTTTATATTCAATAGAAAGTTAATGTATGTATTTTTATGTGTACTTTTATTTTATGCGTAAAAAATAGTATCTAATTAATACTAGATACTATTTTTATCGTCTATTTTATTTTAAATCTTTGAATTTATCTTTAAATAAATCTCCTAATGATCCTAATGACTCTTCTACTTCTAAAAATTCAGAGTAATCTTCTTCAGGTTCTTTTGTAGCTTCTTTTAATGATACAACCATTCTCTTATCTTTATTTTTTATATCTATTATCATAACATCTATTGTATCTCCAACATTAACAACATTAGATACTTTCATAACTCTCTCTTCGCTTAATTGAGATATTGGTAAGAATGCTTCTACACCAAGTTTAACTTCTACAAAAGCTCCTCTTTCTATTAGTTTTAAAACTTTAACATTAACAATATCTCCAACTTGCATTTCTTCTCTTACAGAATTCCATGGATCATTGTTTATGTCTTTTATAGCTAGTCCTACTTTTTTATTTTCTTTATCTATTTTTATAACATATACATCTACTTCTTGACCTTCTTTTACTACATCTTCAACTGATTCTACTCTATGCCAAGCTAATTCATTTATATGTGCTAATCCTTCTACTCCACCTAAATCTATGAATGCTCCATAATTCATTATTTTACTTACTTTACCAGCTCTTTTTTGTCCTACTTCAAGAGAGTTAAATAAATCTTCTTTAGCTTGTTTAACTCTAGCTCTTTCAGCTTCTCTATCAGCTTTCATTTGTGCTCTTTTAGCTGCTTTTTCAGCTTCTACTCTTTCATGAGCAACTTCTCTATGAGATGCAACTATTCTATTTCTTCTTAAATCCATTTCTATCATGTAAACTTCTAAATCACGTCCTACATATGCAGCTGTATTGTTTACAAATGTAACATCTATTTGAGATAACGGTATAAATACAGTTTCTGTTTTATAACTTGCAAATAGTCCTTTTTCAATGCTTCTTTCTACATGAACAGTTAATATAGTATGATTATCTAAAGCTTCTTTTAGCTCTTTTCTAGTAGATTCAATAACAGCCTTTTTAGCTGATAAATACATTGTTCCATCTTTACGATTTATCTTAGTTATTTCTCCACTTATTTCTTGTCCAACACTATACTTATCTTCTATTGTTTCATCTTTAGCTAATATAAGTTCAGATATAGATATAATTCCTTCAAATCCATAATTTAATTCTAAATGTAATTCATCATATAATACTTTAGTTATTTTTCCGCTTACTGTCTGACCTATTTTTATACTACTCATTTCTTTTTCTTGTTGCTCTAAAAGTTCTTGCATAGTTTGATTGTTCTCCATTAAACTTCATCCCTTCCTATGTAAACGTTTATATAATTTTTGTATTTAATCATATACTATTATATCACTAACGATATATTATTTGATATTATTAATTGTTTTTACTTTCCAAAAAAAATATTCTTTTATATATTCTTCGTTAAAATTCACCACTAAATTTCCTGGGAAATTTACTTCTTCTAGTATTTTTGTACAATTTTCAAAATTACCAACCTGATAGTATATATGTGCGTCACTACCTAAAATAACCTTAACATCATGTTTTTGCAAAGATTTAATAAAACTTTAGCATTTTCTATTGCTCCAACTCTAAAGCTATTAGTTCTTAATGAAGAGTTGTTTATCTCTAGTAAAGTATTATTTTCCTTCGCTTTTAATACAACTTTTTCATAATCAACAGGATATCTACTATCATCTAAATGTCCTATTATTTTCACCTCTTTATTTTCCATTACATTTAATATTGCTTTTGTATTTTCATGTATGTTTCCAGGATTTATGCATGGTGGATGGAAGCTAGCAATAACATAGTCTAATTTTCCAACTACATCACTTGGAATATCTATATTACCATCAAAATCCATTATATTAGCTTCTATTCCTTTTAACACTTTAACTCCATTTATTTCTTCTTTTATAACACCTAAATTCCCAAAATAAAAAGGATGTGTACTTCCAGGCATATTAGGAGCATGGTCTGATACACCTACATACTTTAGCCCTTTTAATTTGGCTTCATCTATGTTTTCTTTAAGTGTGCTATATGCATGTCCACTTGCAATAGTATGGCAGTGTAAATCTATAATTGCATTCATATTTAATCCTCCTATGTTTTAACTATCTCTTATTATTATATACCCTTTAGTTATATGTATATAATAAATTTATATAAATTTAAAGCTATGGTAAATTTTATTTACCATAGCTTTTTAAATTACTCATCTTTAGTTTTAGCAATTTCTACTGTTGGTTGTATTGAATGATCTATAGATAAAGTTTTTTTGTAAAATACACTAAAGCATATTATTGTTACAATTGCTGCAGTTATATCTGCAACTGGCTCTGCTGTTAATACACCTTGTAATTTATTTTCAAAGAATATTGGTAATATAAATATCAATGGTATCAATAATATTATCTTTCTAAGTAAAGCTAATATCATAGATATTTTTGCTTGACCTAAAGCAAGGAATGTTTGCTGACAAGCAATTTGTGCTCCAAATAATAGTATTCCCGCAAAGTAAATTCTCATACTCCATACAGTTATTTCTACAAGTTTAGGATTACTATTAAATATAGATACAAATACTTGTGGGAATATCATTATAGCTCCCCACATTATAGTTGTGTAAACTAAACAGCTTACTAATAATAGTTTAAATGTTTTTCTAACTCTATCTAACTTATCTGCTCCATAGTTAAAACTTATTATAGGTTGTGCCCCTTGAGTTAATCCCATCATAGGTAGTAATATTATTTGCATAACACTACTCATTATAGTCATTGCACCTATAGCTAAATCTCCACCATATTTAGCAAGATTGTTATTCATAGATATAATTACTAAACTTTCAGTTGCTTGCATTATAAATGGTGATATTCCTAAAAGTAAAATAGGTCCAATAACTTTTAAATTTGGAACTATATATTTCTTTCTTATCTTAAGAATACTTTTCTTTCCGACTAAGAATAATAAAACCCATACTGCAGAAACAAACTGTGCACTTATAGTTGCTAAGGCTGCCCCTTTAACACCCATATTAAATCCAAATATTAAAATTGGATCCAGTACTATGTTTATTATTGCTCCGATTAATACTGTTATCATACCTGTTTTAGCAAAACCTTGAGTGTTTATAAAAGGATTTAGCCCTAAACCAATTTGCACAAATAAAGTTCCTATAAGATATATACCAATATAATCATTTGCATACCCTATTGTATCTTTACTTGCTCCAAAATCCCAAAGTATATTTTCTTTAAAAATTAAAAGAGATACAGTTAATATAATTGCTATTATTACTAGTGTAGAAAAACTGTTAGTCATTATTTTTTCTGCGCCATCATTATCTTTTCCCCCATTTTTATAGCAGCTAATGGAGCTCCCCCCATACCTACTAATGCACTAAATGCTGATACAATCATTATTATTGGAAATGCTACTCCAACACCAGCCATTGCCAGCTCGCCATTAGGCATTCTACCTATGAAAATTCTATCAACTATATTGTATAAAACATTAACTAACTGAGCTATTATAGCAGGTAAGGCTAATTGAAATAGTAGTTTTCCAACACTACCTTTACCTAAATCTGTCGTTTGTTTCCCCATAATCAACCTCCATTTTTAAATTTATTATTTTATATAATATCATATTCATTAACAAACTTAAATATTTAACTTTAAAATATTTAAGTTTGTTAATGAATTTACTATTTTCAATATTTTCAAATATATATATATACCTATTTTACAGTTTATCAAACAATGATATATTATTATATTCTTCTTTTTTACAATCTATTAAATTAGACATAGTTACTCCAATTAATCTAATTTGCCTTTCTTTATTCTTTACTTTCTCTATTAAAATATTTGTGTTTTTTAATATATCATCATATGTATATATTGGAGATTCTAATGTTCTTCTTTTTGTAACTTGCTTGAAGTCTGCATATTTTATTTTAATAGTTATAGTCTTTCCACATTTATTAGTATACTCTAATCTCTTGCATACATCTTTTACAACATCTTTTATATGTTCATTTAATTCATCAGAATCAAAGTATACATTAGAAATAAAAGTACTTTCTGCTCCTACAGATTTCCTTTCCCTACTAATTTGAACTGGTCTATGATCTATACCTCGAGCAAAATTATACATATCATATCCTTTTTTCTTAAATATCTGCTCTAGCTCAATTAAATTCATATTCCTTAGATCATAACCTTTTTTTATCCCCATAATTTTTAAAGTCTTAGAAGTTACCTTCCCAATTCCAAAAAATTTATTAATAGGTAGATTATCTATAAATTCCTGAGCTTTATCTGGAGTTATAACTGTAAGACCATTAGGTTTTTTATAATCTGATGCAATTTTGGCTAAAAATTTATTATAAGATACACCTGCAGATGCTGTTATTCCTATTTCATTTTTTATATCTTCTTTTATTTGTTTTGCAATTGTAGTTGCATATTTTATTCCTTTTTTATTTATAGTTACATCTAAATAAGCCTCATCTAAAGATAAAGGCTCTATTATGTCGGTATATCTTTTAAATATTTCCCTTATTTGATATGATATTTTTTGATATACTTCAAATCTTGGAGGTACAAAAATTGCATGAGGACAACGTACATAAGCTACACTAGATGGCATAGCTGAATGTATTCCAAATATTCGCGCTTCATATGAGCATGTAGCAACTACTCCTCTTCCTTCTGGACTTCCTCCAACTATAACTGGTTTTCCCTTTAACTTAGGATTATCTCTTTGCTCTACAGATGCATAAAATGCATCCATATCTATATGAATTATTTTTCTTTCACTGTCCATTAAAGTACCTCCTTATTTAAATATTCATAAAAAAACCGCATTGTAATTTTACAATACGGTTATATATCTGTAATTAATTTTGATATAAATTAGCTGATGGATATTCTGCATCAGAAGTTGTATCTACCCCTAATTTTCTAAATGTTTGTTCATCATTTACACTTAGCATAGTAGTTGAATGTGCTTGAGCACCCTTTAACATACTTAATTTTTCCATAGCTGCTTGAGCTGTTGGATTTGTAACTGCACATATACTTAATGCTGTTAAAATTTCTTCACAACTTAAAGCAACATTTCTATTACCTAAAGTATTTGCTTTTAAGTTTATAATTGGTTCTAAAACTACAGGTGATATTAAGTGCATATCATCATTTATATTTGCAAAATGTTTTATAGCATTTAAAACTGCTGCAGCTGTTGCATTCATAGTTTCTGAAGCTTTTCCTGTAAGTATAGTTCCATCATTAAGTTCTAATGCAACTACTGGACATATATCGTTAGGAGTATTTGAAACTTCCTTTAATTTAGCACTATATTCTCTAGCTGGTATTACAACTTTTCTATCTTCTGGCTTTAAATTTAATTCTTCCATTATAAGTTTAATTCTATCGTAAGCACCTTTATCAACTTGTCCTTTTTTATATTCACAAGCTGTTTTGAAGTATCTTCTTATTATCTCTTGTCTTGAAGCTTCTTGAACTACTTCATCATCCACTATTCCATATCCTACTCTGTTAACACCCATATCTGTTGGAGATTGGTAAACAGATTCTTTTCCTGTTATTTTTTCTATTATTTTCTTTAAAACAGGGAATAATTCTAAATCTCTATTATAGTTAACTGACATTTGTCCATATTTTTCAAGGTGGAATGAGTCTATCATATTAACATCTTTTAAGTCTACTGTTGCAGCTTCATATGCTATATTTAAAGGATGTTTTAATGGAACATTCCACACTGGGAATGTTTCAAATTTAGAATATCCAACTTCATTTCCTCTTTTATTTTCATGGTATAACTGACTTAAACAAGTTCCTAATTTTCCACTGTTTGGACCTGGTGCTGTTACTACTACTATAGGCTTAGTTGTTTCTATATATGGGTTAGCTCCATATCCTTCATCACTAACTATAGTATCTACATCACTTGGGTATCCTTTTGTTGGAGCATGTTTATATACTTTTATACCTCTACGCTCTAATTTATTTATAAAAACTGTTGTTGCAGGTTGTCCTTCAAATCTTGTTATAACAACGCTGTTAACATCTAGTTCATATGCTCTTAAATCATCTATTAATCTTAAAACTTCCATATCATAAGTGATACCAAAGTCTCCTCTTATTTTATTTCTTTCTATGTCACCTGCATAAACACATATTACAACTTCTAGTTTATCTTTTAAGTTTTGTAATACTTTTATTTTTGCATTTTCATCAAATCCTGGTAAAACTCTTTTAGCGTGAAGATCAAACATTAACTTCCCACCGAACTCTAAGTATAACTTATCATAGTTATTAACTCTCTCTAAGATATATTTAGACTGCTCTTCTAAATACTTTTTGTGATCAAATCCTATTTTCATTGTTCTTCCTCCTAGATAAATTGTAAATTTAGTAGATATTTTCAAAAAATAAATTAAAATTAAATTAAATAAATAAAAAAATAAT